>RECR01000045.1 GCA_007693955.1 Gloeocapsa sp. DLM2.Bin57 | reverse complement strand
TAATTAAAAAAGTGGGGATGGGCATCGCCTCACTCAAAAACGGTCAATCATCTCTGAAGGTGAAAGACAAGAAGCCTACACCATAATCTTTGATTCGGTGTAGGAGTATGTCACGTTTTATACCAGATCCTGTTCTGAAAACATACTTATTTGTGAGGTAAGGCAAGAGGCAAGAGGGAGAAGGGAGCAGGGTGTAGGGTGTAGGGTGTAGGGAATAGGCAATAGGTTTTCAAGTCATTTTTGCTAAATTTTTAAAAGGGGTGAGTGAAAACGGCATTTAGTATTAGGTATTATTACTCTTCCCTATTACTATAATTAGAAAAAATCCCCACTCTGTTGAGAGGGGAAAGTAAGTTTAATAGGCGTCTTGTAGTTCGTAAAAGTCTGGAGAGATATAATCTTTACGCAAGGGCCAACCCACCCAATCTTCTGGCATTAAAATGCGTTTGAGATTGGGATGACCCGAGTAAATAATGCCATACATATCATAGCTTTCTCTTTCTTGCCAATCAGCAGCTTGCCAAATCCAATAAACTGAAGGAACTACAGGATTTTCTCTAGGTAAGAACACTTTGATTCTGACTTCTTCTATGGGTGATTCATCATCTGTAAGTTTTACTAAATGATAAAAACTCACTAATTCTTTACCAGCACCTAAATCATAAGCTCCTTGACATTGGAGATAGTTAAAACCCTGATCATAGAGAGCTTGGGCGATGGGTAGTAATAAATCTGGGCTAACCTTGATTAGTTCAATCCCGAGATGATCACTAGGGAGTACTTCGTATTCCCAATTATTAGCAGTCAACCAACTACCAACTTTGCCTACCGGGGCTAATTCTGCACTATTCTCCGTCACTGTTAATTTCCTCCTGTTGGGGTTGTAATAACTCTGAAGCTAGGGGTTGTTCTCCCTGGGTTAATTGTGGAGGTGTTTGTTGATTAATGGTTTGTAGATATTTACCAGTGAGAATGGGTTCTACTGCTTGCAAATTATGTGTAATACTGTAGTAGCGATGAGTTTGTTCTGTTTTTGAAGCTCTTTCTTGGAGAGACTCATTAGCTACTTTTTTGCGTAGTTTGACAATGGCGTCGATAATCGCTTCAGGGCGAGGAGGACAACCAGGTATATAAACATCTACAGGAATCAGTTTATCTACCCCTCTGACTGCGCTAGGGGAATCAGAGCTAAACATACCACCTGTGATGGTACAAGCACCCATAGCGATGACGTATTTAGGTTCGGGCATTTCTTCATAAAGACGAACCAAAGCAGGGGCCATCTTCATAGTAACTGTTCCTGCGGTGATGATTAAATCAGCTTGTCGAGGGCTAGAACGAGGTACTAACCCAAATCTGTCAAAATCAAAGCGAGAACCAATCAGAGCTGCAAATTCTATGAAGCAACAAGCTGTACCATATAGTAAGGGCCAAAGACTAGATAGTTTAGCCCAATTATAGAGGTCATCTACTGTGGTTAAAATGACGTTTTCCGATAAATCCTGGGTGACTTGACCAGGTTTAGCTGGATTAAGAATTTTTTCTGTTTCTTGTTGCAAGGTTGATTTAGGGTTCATGATTCCTCTCAAATTAGTTGACGCACACCTATGACCATTCTAAAGCACCTTTTCTCCAAGCGTAAACTAAGGCGATAACTAGAACAGCGATAAAGATTAGGGCTTCGATAAAAGCGAATAACCCGAGACGATTAAAGGCTACAGCCCAAGGGTATAAAAAGACTGTTTCCACGTCAAATACAACAAAAACTAAAGCGAACATATAATAACGGATGTTAAATTGAATCCAAGCTCCCCCAATCGGTTCCATCCCTGATTCATAGGTTGTACGTCTTTCAGGACCACCGCCACTAGGTCTTAATAGTTTAGAGGCTGTTAAAGCTAACAAAGGCACTAAACTGCTAACGAAGAAGAAACCCAATAAATATTCGTAACCACTTAAAACAAACACTTGATGCTAATTACCTTATTTAATACTGAATTTTGGCTATTATAACTGATATTACTAACCTCCGAAGCCTTTTTTCTTTTTGGTTGTGGATTTGCTATCACGGTTTAAAATCCAGTTGAGATGTTCGGGTAGGAGTGTAGCTAGGTCGTATTGATTGATAATGGTTTCTCTAGCTCTAGTTCTAATGGGTAACATAGCCTCAGGATTATCTAAGGCTTCTTCTACTCGTTTAACGATCGCCTCTACGTCAAAGAAATTAACCAAGAGTCCGTTATAGCCATTTTGAATCATTTCGGTTACGGGTTGGGTATCAGAGGCTACCAATAGACAACCTGTTGCCATGGCTTCTAACATAGACCAAGATAGTACAAAGGGACGAGTTAGATAGATATGTACTGAGGAGGCTTGCAAGACTTTCAGGTATTGGTTATAGGGTAATAAACCTGTAAAGTGGAGTCTAGACAAATCAAAGGAAAACTTATCTAACATCAATTGTTTATAACTTTGACCTTCAGGGAGATTTTTACCATAGGCTACTCGATCTTGTCCAACGATGACTACATGAGTATTAGGGCGACGTTGTTGTAGGATAGCCACTGCTTCCATAAATTGGGGAAAACCGCGATAGGGTTCCATCCCTCTAGCGACATAGGTGATAATTTCTGTTGCTTGAGAAAGGTCTAAATCAATGGAGGGGAGAACTAATTTACTTTCTGGTTCGGGGATAAAAAAGCCTGTATCTACCCCATCATGACGTACAGTGATTTTAGAGTGGAATTCTTGAGGAAATTGTTGACGTTGCCAATAAGTTGGGGATAAACCGCGATCGCAGGTATATAAATCCGTTAACATGGGTGTATTTTTCAGGCGAATGCGAGGACCATCATCCGCACTCAAGGGATCAGATGGGTCAAAGTCTGCGTCTGAACCATGGGAGTGATAAAACCACTCAAAATAGCAGAGTAATTGAGCTTTCGGTAGTACGTCTTTGATAAAGAGAGTCGGTCCCCACCCCGAGTGACCATAGACAATATCTGGGCTAAATTGTTGTTGTTTTAAGGTCTCAATCAGACGATAAATAGCTTGACCTTGTAAAACTGCACCCTCTAGAGTGCGTAGGTAGTGATGGGTTTCTGGTTTAATATCTCTAGAGGGGTTATAGATAACTTTGCTTACTCCTGTTAGTTGTCCTTCTTCCCTGCGAGTACCAAAGACTACTTGATGTCCTTGGGCTGCTAAAGCTACAGCTACATGACGAAATTGTGCGGGGAAATTGGGGTGTAATAACAGTATTTTCATGACTAGTTAACGTATTGTGGCATGACCTCGGCTGGGGTAAATATGCCATAAATCCCGCGATCGTGCAAGGTTTTCCCCGCTTTGAGATAACCAAAAGCAGGTCCACACACATTGGCTGCCATACTGGTTTCATCCCCTAAAGTAAAGGTATGGGTGGATATTTTCCCTTCAAAGGTTCTCCCTGTGACTTTAACATTGGTACTTAGGGGTTTTTTGGGGTTACGAGTATCTACTACTCCTCCTACAGAGACGCGATCGCGTGGGCAGATTCCTGCTAATTCCAACATTAAATCGTCTGCGTGTTCCATATTTTCTAGAGTTAGAATCCCGTTAGTTTTCTCTAACAATGCTTCTACTGCTGCATCACTCATTTTTTGGGCTATTTCTAGGTTATAACCTGGTAAATGGGCGATATCTTCCCTAATTGTCCCTCTATAGGCTTCCCAGTTGGCTATTCCTACCCCAAAGGTGATTTTAACGTTGTGGATTTCTGCGTAACTTTGGGCGGCGATCGCCGCTGCTGCTGTTAGTAATCCTGGTGTCGCGCCACATCCTGTTAGATAGGTAATCCCTGCTTCTCGTAGCTCTTCTTGTAATTCTAAGAGTTGGTTTAGGGCGCTAGTTCTTTTGATAGCATCTACTAACACCCCGCGCCAACCAAGAGAGATAAATAAACGCGCTACTTCTACCATAAAGGTATTGGGAAGGTTGGGTAAGGCTAGAAAATAACCATCTACTTTAGCTTTACTGATTAATTCTTTGATGCTATGCTCTGTTAAAACGCCGTTGGGTTGGAGATAACCAAGAGACCCTTGTTGTTGATAGACGGCGATCGCTTCGTTGACATTTATTCCTTCTGGTTGGTAGATGTATCCCTGTTGATCCGCTGCTGCTACGGGGATCATGGACTGTTTAGGTGCTAAAACTCTTACAGAGGCTTGTCCTAAACCTCCAAACCCTAATACACCAATTCTCATTTTTTCGTTGCTCATGCTTTTTTCTGGGCAGTCTATGAAAGTCTAGAATACCACGAAAGCTACTCGCTATTTTTCTCTTTTGAGGTTGAAATTTTTAGATTGATTTAGGGAACTCTATAGATATAACCAGAAAATGCTAACGTTAAAATAGGTAGGCACAATAATAAATATGATGACTTCCGAAGATAGTACCAATAATCCCCTTACTTCTGGACCACTAAAAGAGTTTGCTGTATCTAAACAAACCGGTTTAGGTTTCTTTGATACTCTCAAACAACCTCGGTTTAGCGGTCAATTGGAGTTGACAAGTCCTGATCATCGTCGTTGGGTATTCTATCTTTATTTGGGTAGAATCATCTACGCTACTGGTGGTATTCATCCAGTGAGACGATGGCGTCGCCACTTAGCGATTTATTTTCCCCATATGCCTTCCCATCTTAACGCTTTACAAGCTGATATTGATAATCTTCCTGTGGAAGACTTGAGAATTTGCTGGGAATATCAATTATTATGTCTTTGGGTGGAGCAACAAAAGGTCACTCTTGAACAAGCGGCTAAGATGATTAGGGCTACTATCGTCGAAGTCCTATTTGATGTTACTCAAGCAATGCAAATCGCTTGTAAACTGAGTTCAGAAAAAACTCTCTCCACTCGCCTAGTCTTGATTGATGCTGAACAAGTAATCGTAGAAGCCCAAAAACTCTGGCAAGGTTGGCAAGCAGCTAAAATCGCCGATCGCTCTCCTGATATGGCCCCGATTATCGCTCAACCAGAACAATTACAACAAAAAACTTCTGAACAAATCTATCATACCCTGAGTCAGTTACTCGATGGACAACAAACTCTCCGAGATTTAGCGGTACGTATGAAAAGAGATGTACTAACGGTTACTCGTTCTCTACTTCCCTATATCCAAGAAGGATTAGTGCGTCTAGTGGAAATCGATGATTTTCCTACACCGACTCTCCCTAATATCCCTACTGTAATTTCTAATAGTCGAGATGGTCAAAAACATCTGATTGCTTGTGTTGACGATAGTCCCTTAGTTTGTCAAAGTATGGAAAAAATCCTCAAACAAAATGGCTATGAGTTTCTAGGTATTAATGATGCTTTAAGGGCGATCGCTATCCTCCTGTCACGCAAACCTGATTTAATCTTCTTAGATTTAATTATGCCTAATGCTAATGGTTATGAAATCTGCAGTCAATTACGCAAACTGTCTTTTTTCCGTCATACACCAATTGTGATTTTAACGGGTAATGATGGTCTCATCGATCGAGTTCGGGCTAAAATGGTTGGTTCGTCAGATTTCTTGAGTAAACCCGTTGACGCAGAAGTAGTGATCAATGTTATTCGTAAACATTTAAGGGAGGGAGTTAACTATAATCCTAATGAAAATTATCTCTCCTAGTGATTTCAACGCTATACTAAGCTTATAAAATAACTATTTTAGAGGTAAATTTAATGGAAACTGCTTTAATCGTTGAAGATTCCCCAACTCAAAGAGGAATTATCACAGGGTATTTACAGCAATTAGGTATTAACGTGGTTGTGGCTAATAGTGGCGAGGAAGCCCTAGAAAAAATCGAGACCACTTCTCCTAATCTAATCGTCTTGGATGTAGTCCTACCTGGACGTAGTGGTTTTGAAATTTGTAGAGATTTGAAAAGTCAAGACAAAACTAAAGGAATTCCGATCATCATTTGTTCAACTAAAGATAGCGAAATGGATAAGTTTTGGGGAATGAAACAAGGGGCTAATGCTTATCTAGCTAAACCTCTCAATCAAGATGAATTTATCCGGACAGTCAAACAGTTAATTAATCTCTAGATCACCATGGTAGCTAATTTATTTAATAATCCTAGTCAAGCTAAAGAAGAACAATTCTTACGCGTCTATCTAGTCCCTGATACTAATATTTTAATCAATATCAACCAAGTCACCGAGGTACTAAATGTACCATTAGAAAAAATTGTACCTATTCCTCAAATGCCAGCTTGGACTATGGGGGTGTACAATTGGCGGGGAGAAGTCCTCTGGATGGTAGATTTAGGTCATCTGGTGGGGTTGACTCCTTGGCATAGACAAAACTATAATAAATCTGATCATCGAGCGATCGTTGTCCATAGCAGCGGGGAAAAATTGGGTTTAGTAGTTAATCAAGTCCAAGACATCGAGTTATTAAATCCAGGAGAGATTAAATCTCCTCCCGCATCTAGTGTGACTCCTGAATTAGTGCCTTTTTTAAGGGGTTATTGGCTTAAAGCCAATGGAGAGATTTTAATAGTTATTGACGCTGAAACTATTATGGCTGCTATGCCTAAACCCTAGATCATGAGGTTTGTTAAGTTAAAAACCCTTTTCTTGGCTATTCTTTGTTTAGGTATTAGTTTACCAGCCCAAGGTAATTCTACCCTTGATTATCTCAGAGAAAATAGAGTTCTTAAAGTTGGTATCAGAGATGACGCTATTCCCTTTGGTTACCGTTCTAATCAAGGTAATCTAACTGGTATGTGTATAGATTTTATTGCCATATTAAGACAACAAATTTTAGCTGAAATTGGACAAGATACACTGACGATTAGATTGATTGAGTCTAGTCTGAGCAATCGTTTCAGGTTAGTAGAAGAAAATATCGTTCATCTAGAATGTGGACCTAATACTATTAGAGAAAATACGGGATTTAAGATTACTTTCTCTGAAGCTTTTTTTGTTAGTGGTACTCAATTTCTACTTAAAACAAGTCAAAGAACAAATATTAATTTAAATAGTGATTTAGCTAATGTTTCTCTAGGAGTATTGCGAGGCAGCACTACTGAGAAATATTTAAGAGAAACCTATCCTGAAGCTAATCTAGTTTTATTTCAAGGCAATACGGGGAGAACTAGAGGAGTGCAAGCAGTTGCACAAGGTAATATAGATGCTATGGTAAGTGATGGAATACTTTTATTAGGAGAAGGAATAGTACTTGGTTTTGATTTTAACCAGACTTATACTTTATTGCCTAGCAACCCCTTGACTTGTGATTATTATGGGATGATCTTACCCGAGGATGACCTAGAATGGAGAGAATTAGTTAACGAAGCGATCGCCGAATTTAACACAACTCAAGATCAATGGTTAACCGAAATAAGAGATTATTTTAATGATGCTCAAAACTATTGTCAGAGTCGCTAACCCCCAATTAGGGGGTTTTTAAGGTTGTTTAGACATTTTTATGTAATTAATCGTTATCCCAATTTTCCGAAGCTACCAGATCACCAATTTGATCTCTCAACAGATAGTCGCATTTTTCTAACTCACATTCTACACATACCCACTCACGAGGGGGAATATATTGACAAAGAACATAAATAGGTTGATGACGACTAATGAAACCTCTATCTAGTAGTTGACGAACTTCGTCGCGAATCATATCGATAGAGTATTTAACCGTAGTTGGTGCTGGTAAAGTGTTGGTAATCATAATCAATTAACTTGGGTAATAAGCTGCTTTTACTTATACTAGTCTAATTTCTCGAATAAGAAAAGTACAAAACTGCTGTAGCCTTAGATACATTTTGCTCAAATAAGAGTAAAACTATTACCCTGTAGGGATTTAAGATAATGGTTAAATTTTTATTAAGGAGTTGAAAACATCTGGGTTTCAGTTCATTGACTTTTATCTTGCTTAATAATTGCCAAAAAAACTTGTTAAAACTTGACAAAACTTAATATAATGATTTCAGTAAGTATAAATTCTTAGGCAACTATGACTACCCATTTTCCCTGGCTCACTGCAATCATACTTTTACCCTTATTAAGCGCCCTAGCTATTCCCGTCATACCTGACAAAGAGGGTAAAACCGTTCGCTGGTATGCTCTAAGCGTTACCTTATTAGACTTTGCTTTAATCGTTTACGCCTTCTGGAATTCTTACAATATTAACAATACCCAACTGCAATTAACCGAGAGTTACCCTTGGTTACCCCAAATAGGCTTAAACTGGTCTGTAGGTGTTGATGGTTTATCAATGCCTTTAGTGATTCTTTCTGGCTTAATCACCACTTTAGCGCTCTTAGCCTCTTGGCAAATTAAACACAAACCTCGTCTCTTTTATTTTTTACTCCTAGTTTTATATAGCGCTCAAATTGGCGTATTTACAGCTTCTGACTTATTATTATTCTTTATCTTTTGGGAAGTTGAACTAGTCCCAGTTTACTTACTGATCTCGATTTGGGGAGGTTCAAAAAGACGTTATGCTGCCACTAAATTCATCCTCTACACCGCTTTAGCGTCAATTTTTATCCTCATCTCTGGATTAATCCTAGCCTTCTCTGGAGACTATATAACCTTCAATTTCAGTGAATTAGCAGCTAAAAACTATACCGTAGCAGTAGAAGTCTTAGCTTACGTCGGCTTTTTAATCGCTTTTGGTGTGAAGTTACCTCTTTTCCCCTTACATACCTGGTTACCAGATGCTCACAGTGAAGCACCTGCACCAGTTTCCATGATTTTAGCGGGTGTACTGCTCAAAATGGGTGGTTATGGGTTAATTCGCCTGAACTTAGAAATGTTACCCCACGCTCATCTTAAATTCGCTCCTGTTTTAGTAATTGTTGGTGTGATTAATATTGTTTATGGTGCATTCAGTGCTTTTGGACAAACCAATCTCAAACGACGCTTAGCTTACTCCTCTATTTCCCACATGGGATTTGTACTCATCGGTATTGCTTCCTTTACCGAGTTAGGTATGAATGGAGCAGTTTTACAGATGATTTCCCATGGTTTAATCGCAGCTGCGCTATTTTTCCTTTGTGGCTCTACCTATGAACGTACTCATACTCTAATGATGGACGAAATGGGTGGTTTAGCTAAATATATGCCCAGAATTTTTGCTCTATTTACCGCAGCTTCTCTAGCTTCTCTAGCTTTACCTGGTATGAGTGGTTTTGTAGGAGAGTTAACGGTTTTCCTAGGGGTAACTACTAGCGATGTTTACTCCTCTGTTTTCAAAACAGTAGTTGTTTTCCTCACCGCGGTTGGTTTAATTCTGACTCCCATTTATTTACTCTCTATGCTTAGAATGGTATTCTATGGTCAAGAAAATCTTAACTTGAATCTAGAAAATTATTCCTTAGACGCTAAACCTCGTGAAGTGTTTATCACTCTGTGTCTGTTAATTCCTATCATCGGAATTGGTTTATATCCTAAACTAGCTACCAATGCTTATGATTCTAAAACCATGGAAGTAGCTAGCAAGGTGCGCTCTGTTGTTCCAATTATTGCCCAACAAGAAGAAGCTACCCGTCAAGCTAGCTTATACAATAGCTTGTTGGTTTCTCCTGGGATGATTGCCCCTAAACTCTAACTAGATTTTTTCTAGATATTCCGACTAGGATTTAATCCTAGTCTTTTTTTTGCTCATTTATGAAATATCCACAAGTTAAAACTATCAATCCATCTTTAAACAATGCCAAACTTTTAGTATTGGCTTTTTATGTTTGTGCCTTGATTATTTTTGGTTTTTTGGTTAATACACCCCTAGAGATAATTTATGGGATACAAGCAATTATTACCTCTCCTGATACCTTAATTACCGATTATATGGGGGTTGGTGGTATCGGTGCTGCTTTTGTTAATTCTGGATTGCTGTCACTGATTGTACTGATTATTTTTTATGGTTTAGAGTTACAAATCAATGGGTTTGCTGTAGCTTGTTTATTTACTGTTGCTGGTTTTGCTCTTTTTGGTAAAAATATTTTTAATGTCTGGTTGATTGTGATAGGAGTCTCTCTCTACGCTAGATATCAAGGAAAGCAATTAAGTGATGTCATTTATGCTGCTTTATTTGGTACTGCTTTAGCTCCTTTAACTACAGAAATACTTTTTAGTACCACCTCTTCTCCTTGGCTAAAAATTCCCCTAGGAATCGCTATTAGTCTTCTGATTGGCTTTATTTTAGTTCCAGTTTCAGCCAATCTCTTAAAAGTACATAAGGGTTTTAATCTATACAATATGGGTTTTACCGCGGGTATAGTGGGGACAATCTTTGTTGCGATACTTAATTCTTTTGGGGTTATCCCTAAACCTCGGATGATTTGGACAACGGGAAACAATGACCTTTTTACTCTCTATCTGTTTTTATTATTTTCTTCAATGATTATTATTGGGTTATGTTGGGAAAATCAACCCTGGTCAACACTACAACAGATTTGGCGATCGCCTGGTCAATTAGTGACAGATTTTGTCTTAACTTTTGGTTTTGGTGCTTCTCTGATTAATATGGGTATAACGGGATTGATGGTGACTTTTTATATCTTATTGGTAGGGGGTGATCTCAATGGTCCAACTATCGGAGGTATATTTACTGTGGCTGGTTTTTCGGCTTTAGGAAAACACCCAAAAAATGTTTTACCTATCTTAGCAGGTATTTATTTAGGTACTCTCTCTAAGTCTGTTACTGCTAATGATGCTTCTATGTTATTAGCCGCTTTATTTGGTAGTACTTTAGCTCCCATTGCTGGTAAATACGGTTGGTTTTGGGGAGTTACCGCTGGTTTTATTCATTCTTCTGCTGTCCAAAACGTCGGTATCCTACACGGGGGATTGAATTTGTATAATAATGGTTTTGCCGCTGGTATTGTTGCTGCTATGCTTATCCCTATCATTGAAGTTTTTAAACCTGATTAATAATGAAACGCCAAAAAGCATAATAATTAACTATAGGGGGTGCTTATCAACAGCACCCTAACTAATTTAAATTAAGACTGAATATTTCTCAACCAATCTTCTAAATCGGTTTGACTAGTAAAATCAATTAAATCTTCTGCTAATCTCTCTAAAGATTCTAAATTTAATTGGGAAATTATTGTGATTAACTCTGGATTAATATTTTCTAATTTTTTAGTTAATAATCGCTGAATTAAATTTAAAGCTTCTTCGGTTTTACCTTCAATTTTGCCTTCTTGTCTTGCTCTGGCTCTATCTCCTTGATACAATGGAGCTAGTCTCACAATTAACTCACTCTCTTCTGTTATAGTCAGTGAATTAAAAAGATATTTGACAATTATTGCTGAAATGGTTTCATTAACCATTGTCCAATAATTGATTGATCTTCCTGTCGGCTTTTGCGCAATGCTTCTTCTAGAAGAGCGAAATTTAACATTAGTCAAACTTTTATCTACAGGAGTGTTTGAACTATTGGCATTCTTTAAAGAGGCAGGAAAGTGATGACTCTAAAAGCATCTGTTTAAGATAAGGTTAGAAGGAAGAATCATCATAGCCTGCTGTAAACTATTATAACTCCTAATCTACTAAATGTCTAGTCACAGAGTTAACAGAGAAGACAAAGAAAACGACTCATACTGATTATCCCTGTTTTGGGGACGGAAAACATAAGCAGATTGGTTATCAACTAGACTCAGATCTTTGTCAGTATAGACTACCGGTAAACCATCTTCTGTTTGTGGTTGATGTTTAAATAAATCAAAAACACTAGGTAGGGTATCGAGATATTCCACAAAAGCGGGCATAGTTTCTTGTAACTTTTGAGTATTTGTTGACGCTGCACTAACGTTAGCATAAAGATTAGCGTCAATATAAACTAGCTGATTTTGAGACAAATCGATATAAGCTATATACTTAGTGAAGTTATCACCCTGAAGAGGGAAAGCTAATTGACATCTACTCGGTTCAAAAAGTTGACCTGTTTGCGGTTTTTCTCCCCATTGTAACGCTGCAAAAACTTCAGCTTGGTCAAAAGTCAGACGAGAATAACAGAGAATATTCCAAACCGCGTATCTAACGTTAGCTTCCTTGAGTTTATCTAGATATAAATCTATTAGTTGACAAGCGTTACCCTCTGCATCTTTAGTATTAGTTGGATCTCCTGAAAAGATAGCAGCTTTACCAAAACTCGGCTTAATCCAGCAACAACTTCCCAATCCCTTCCATTCTTGGTCAAAGAAATTCCAACCATTATCGTACCAAATATTATAAGTAGTTTCTCCTGTTTTCCAATAACTAGCGGTACGAATAAAACGGATATTTTCAGGTATCAGAAAAGCAGTACCACGTCCATAAGGCATTAAGTCACTATCGTTGGTTTGTAACTTAATTAATTTGGTTTGGGGATCAAGATTGACAAATGGTACAATAGGAGTAATTCTCTCTTTAATTTCTTGGGCGATCGCTGTTAATAATTGCTTAATCGCTTCTTCCTCTAAAGGTTTTCCTTCTTTAATTTCTATTACTTGTAATTTTGTCCAATTACCTTGAGGGGGGAAGGTACGATATAAGCGATAATTAATGGTTTCCAAATAACCTTGTAATTTCACCAATTGAATTATTGTTAATTGAGGAACAACTTCCTGAAAAGCTGCAACTGCTGCTAAACCAAATAAATCTAGAGAATGTCTTAATCTGCGTAAAAATTCCCCAGGACGAGTCTTTAATAAGGTTAATACTTGATTATCTTTAGCTAATAATAACTCTTCTAACTGACTATTAAAGGTTGTGATTTTTATCCCTTTATAGAGTTGATCATAAGCTGCAACTACTTGAGGGTATTGATTTTTATAATCTCCTGGATGGAGTTGATAGAGTAATTTTTTCCAGAGATTAGGACGACGTAAGATATCTTCTAGTAAATTATTAGCTTGGTTTAAAAGATTTAAGATAAACCTTCTTTCACTGCGTTTAAACTTACGAAACTTAGGAGGAATTCTTAAGCTAACATCTCCTGCAGATAAACCTACAGCTAAACGTAAAACGTCAGTAGCTGAGTTAACTTTGATAGGTTGATTTTGTTCTAAACAATAAATGAGAATTTGGACTAAATTTTCTTTAAATTGGATCTTATCTGTTTCAACTTTTTCTATAAATTCTGGTAAGAGATAGACTAAATCATCAGATTGTTGTGTAGTCCAACGAGTAGGTAAATAGAGTAAATCGTTAAATATTTGTTCTAGAGAATCAGGTTTAGCTAAATGTAAAACCCGAAAAGTGAGTTTATCCTCTAATTTTGGTCTTTCTACTTCAGATTGAGTAAAATAGTGATTAGGGAGTCCCCAATACATTAAGATTTGTTTCAACCAATATTCAGCCTCTGACATTGCCAAGACTTCTTGGGGGAAGTTTTTATAGACCACAAAATCAGCCATTTTTTGATCGTCACCAGTGATTTTTGGCAAGACTGGTTCAACTCCACCCCACCAGCTAATAATAGCTAAATCAGGACAGTTATTTAAACCTTGATAAGCGGTTTCTGAGAGTGCATAACCATAGTAAGATAGATTGTTAACTACAGTAGCCAGAATATTCAGAGACGGTTTACCCTCTTGTGTAAGGGGTAGATTGATTAAATTGTGGCGTATTAATATTTCTAACCCCTGAGAAGAAAGAGAATTATTCATGATTAGTACTACTGAGACTCATAATACTTATAATATCATAAACTATGAAAAGTAACCTAACTAGTTCAGCAGAAATTCAAGAACTCTTTAATCGAATTGCACCAGAATACGATCGCCTCAACCAATGGTTAAGTCTTGGTCAACATCGAATTTGGAAGCTAATGGCGGTAAAATGGAGTGAACCCGAGATAGGGGATATCGCACTCGATTTATGCTGTGGAAGTGGTGATTTAGCCCATTTATTAGCTAAAAAAGTGGGAATAACAGGTCAAGTGTCTGGGGTAGATTTTGCCGCAGCGCAACTAGCGATCGCCGCAGACAAAGGTAAAGAGATACTCCCGAATCATTCTCTCAACTGGATAGAGGGAGACGTTTTAAACCTTCCCTTTGCTGATAACTATTTTGATTGCGCTACCATGGGTTATGGTTTACGTAACGTTGTAGATATTAAACAATCACTCCGAGAAATCTACAGGGTATTAAAACCCAATGCTAAAGCAGCGATTCTCGATTTTCATCGACCTTATAACCCAATATGGCGCAATTTTCAACAGTTGTATTTAGACTATTTAGTTGTTCCCTTAGCTGAATTGATGGGTTTAAAAGCAGAATACGCTTATATTAATCCTAGTTTAGAACGTTTTCCCCAAGGTCGAGAACAGGTAAAACTAGCTAAATCCGTTAATTTTCAACAAGCTATACACTATTCTCTAGCTGAGGGAATGATGGGAGTGTTAGTGGTAGAAAAATAGTTATAAATCTAATAATTCTTCCTCTTGGTGAGTAAGAATAACACAATCAGAGAGGGGATAGGATTTACAAGTCAGGAGAAAACCTGCTTCTAATTCTTTAGGTTTTAAGAAGTCGTGATCTTGATCTACTTCTCCTTTAACGATTCTACCTGCACAATTGATACACATACCAGTGCGACAGGATACGGGTAAATTTATCCCCTGTTGTTCTGCAGCATCAAGAATATACTGATCATCACGCACTTGAATAGTTTTGTTTAAACCGAGCGCTTGATTAACGAAAGTGACATTATAAACTTTTTTGCCGTCATGGTGAATAAACATATCCAAAACCTTTGTTAGTAGTTATATGTTCATAATTCCCAAATTATTGGTCAAAATCATTAATTGTTACTTAAGTTAATAAAAAAAATCCCACCTTATTAGGTGAGATAGTCAATTATCAAGTATTTATCTTATCTGGTCAGAAAAGCTTGTAGTAATGGAGTTGTTGCCAAAAAATAAGCAAAAGCAGCTCCACCACAACCACCAATAAGAAAACCACTAGCAAACTCGCTCCAGCCTTCTTTAGTACCGAATTCTGCGGGAGGAAGCGGGGTGGTTAGAGTTTCGGTTGCATTACCTGTACGTACAGCAGCATGGAGAGATAGAGCAATAGTTAGAATAGTAACTAAGCTTACTGCAGCTACTAAACCAGCTAAATCTCCCATTTCTGTATCACGTAGAGGACCGAGTAAGGCGAAAGGACCATACAAGAAGTATCCATGAGCCATACCGACTTCTAAACCACGACGATTAGGAGATAATCCTTGACGATAAGCGGGTAAATTATTAATCAATGCTTTAGTAAAACCGGAAGCATTGATGGGAGTTGCTACGTTGCCAACTTGAGGATCATCAAGAGGTTGAGTTAGAGCCATATATCTTAAATCTCTTCTGAAATAATTAAGGTTCTTGATGTAGCTTAATCGAAAATGCTCTCATTTTTGTTATTTTGTTAAGAATCTTGATGTTTTATATCTAGAGTGAGACTCTTTAGAGTAACATACATCAAGAAGATAACTGTATTTTATTAAATCGAGGAAATTATGACTGGTGCATACGCTGCTTCCTTTTTACCCACTGTTTTAGTTCCTTTACTTCCTGTAGCTGCGTTTGCGGTTATGGGCTTGTTATTTCTCTATGTAGAAACTGACGCTGAAGGAGAAGCTTAGGTAATTAACCCAAGAGTTGTGTTACCACAACTCTTCAACCAAGCTTAGCCTTTAATTTTTTGTGCCCAGACTTTGCTAGGTAATCCCCAAACGTAGATAAAGCCTTCAGCGGCGCGGTGATCAAATTGATCCTCAGCGCCATAGGTAGCTAAATCGGGAGCATAGATAGAGTTTTGAGACTCTCGACCCACAATGATAGCGTTACCTTTAAAGAATTTAATTCTGACTACACCTGAGACGCGTTCTTGTGTTTTCAAGATAAACGCATCTAAAGCTTCTTTGAGAGGATTATACCAGAGTCCTTGGTAAATCATTTCACTATAGGTTTGTTCAAGACCGCGTTTATAATGAGTAACATCAGCTAAGAGGGTGAGACTCTCTAAATCACGGTGAGCAGCGATTAACACTAATAGTGCGGGAGTTTCGTAGATTTCGCGAGATTTAATCCCCACAACCCGATTTTCCACCATATCAATGCGTCCTACTCCATGTTTACCCGCGATTTCGTTAAGTTGAGTAACTAAGGACACAGGATCTAAACTGACACCATCAAGTTGAGTAGGGATACCCTGTTCAAAAGTAATGGTAATATATTCTGGTTCATCAGGAGTATCGGCGATCGCTTTAGTCATTAAGTAAATCTCTTCGGGAGGCTCTACCATGGGATCTTCTAGAGGTCCTGCTTCAATACTACGACCTAGTAAATTGCGATCGATACTATAAGGTGAAGACTTTTTCACTGGGGATTCAATACCAAATTTTTCCCCATAAGCGATAGTTTGTTCACGACTCATCCCCCATTCACGAGCTGGTGCTAACACCTTTAAATCTGGTGCTAAAGCCATGATCGCTACGTCAAAACGTACCTGATCATTACCTTTTCCTGTACAACCATGAGCCACCGCATCAGCGCCATATTCCCTAGCTGCATCTACTAACAGTTTAGCGATTAAGGGACGAGCTAAAGCTGTAGATAAGGGATAACGATTCTCATAGAGTGCATTAGCTTGAATGGAGGGGAAAGCATAATCTTTAACGAATGTTTCCACAGCATTAGCTACTAGAGACTCTTTAGCGCCACATTGAAGGGCTTTTGCTTGAATTGGACCTAATTCCTCACCTTGACCTAAATCAGCAGCTAGGGTAATTACTTCCTTAATTCCCCATTCGTTCATTAAATAAGGGATACATACCGATGTATCAACACCACCAGAATAAGCTAGTACTACTTTATTGGCACGAACCATATTGATTTACACTCAAAAAACACTGATTCGCTATTGTAGCTTTTTATCTTGACTAAAAATCATCACTGTCAAGAAAAGACTATTTTTGAGTTGGTATCCCTTTGCAAGTATAATTCTCAATGTTGATTATCTTATAAACAGAGGTTAATTGTGATGAAAGCGTCAGAAATTATGACTACGGATGTAATTACTATTCGTGGTTCAGCTACAGTAGCCGAAGCAGTCCGTTTAATGAAAGAAAATGCTATTCACGCTCTAATTGTAGCTAGACGTGATGATGAAGACGCCTATGGCATTGTTACTGATTCTGATGTAGTTTATAAAGTAGTCGCTTACGGCAAAGATCCTAAAAAAGTTAGGGTTTATGAAATTATGACCAAACCCTGCATAGTCATTAATCCTGATTTATCGGTAGAATATGTAGCTCGTTTATTCGCTCAAACTGGTTTACATCGCGCTCCTGTCATTCAAAATAAATTATTAGGGAT
This sequence comes from Gloeocapsa sp. DLM2.Bin57, assembly GCA_007693955.1. Classification (NCBI taxonomy): domain Bacteria; kingdom Bacillati; phylum Cyanobacteriota; class Cyanophyceae; order Chroococcidiopsidales; family Chroococcidiopsidaceae; genus Gloeocapsa; species Gloeocapsa sp. DLM2.Bin57. The sequence continues at coordinate 3,289 of RECR01000045.1, read as the reverse complement.
TATCTCTACTACCGATATTTTAACTAAAGCTAATTTTGTCGAACAGCCTAGAGTTATTCTCTTAGAAGAAAGAATCCAAAAAGCAAAAGAAGCAGCTCGCGCTATTTGTGCTGAAAAAGGTCCTACTTCTCGTGAATGTGCTGCAGCTTGGGATATTGTAGAAGAACTACAAGCCACGGCAGCTCACCAAAAAGCGGAAAGATTAGAGAAAACCTATTTTGAAGAATACTGCGAAGAAAATCCCGACGCTTTAGAAGCAAGAATGTACGATAGCTAGATTATCTAGTGTACTGACTGTGTTGTCGTTGGCAGCACAGTTTTTTAGTTAATTAGATTAAAATTTCTAATGTATGACAATGTTTGTAAGTTTCTCGCGGAAAACTTCTCTACAGATTTAGCTTCCTGGTTGTTAAGTGAATCTGTAGAATTTACTGTACTTGAACCTACGGAGTTACTAGTTGAACCGATTAGAGCTGATAGTCTCATTTTTTTAAGTTCACCTGATCTGATTTTACATATCGAATTTCAAACCTTGCCATCAGAAGATATACCCTTTCGGATGACTGACTATCGTTTGAGATTATATCGTCGTTTTCCCCAGAAAAGAATCCACCAAGTGGTTATCTATCTAAAACCAAGCAATTCATCTTTAGTCTATCAAAATAGTTTTGAACTACCTGGATTGACCTATACTTATAATGTAATCAGACTTTGGGAAATACCTTCAGCAGAATTACTCAGTAAACCAGGTTTATTACCATTGGCAGTATTATCTCAAACTGAAAATCGAGTAAGAGTGTTAGAAGAAGTAGCTAAAAGAGTAGAAACAATAGAAGATATTAAGCTTAAAAGCAATTTAGCTGCGACATCAGCCATTCTCGCAGGCTTGGTTTTAGATAAAATAATCATTAAGAGATTACTCAGGGAGGAAATTATGAAAGAATCAGTAATGTATCAAGAAATTAGGTCTTCTGCTTTTGCTGAGGGGATTAAAGAAGGGATTAAAGAAGGGATTAAAGAAGGAAGACAACAAGGTATTGAACAAGGTATTGAACAAGGAAGACAAAAAGAAGCAAATTTACTAGTTAAATTACTTAAGCGACGTCTTGGGGAAATTCCTGAAAATTTAACTAGACAAGTCCTTAACCTATCTTCAGAAGAATTAGAAAACCTTGGGGAAGCGTTATTAGACTTTCAAACTCAAACTGATTTAGTTAATTGGTTGAACAGTAATCTGTAAATTTTACTCTCTCCTAGTTTTAGCGTATCACTAAGGATACACCGAGATTCACACCTAGGGTAACCGTAAATGACCCCTAATCGTTAAATGAAGATCGCAACTATATCTATCTAGACTACATCCGTCGTGAATAATGTTTTCAGTAGGAGCTATATAAGCTTCTCCTGGAGCAATTCTGACCTTAATGACGGGATAATCAGGATAAGCTTGTAAAAAAGCATTTTTCAGAGAATTAATTGTCTTAATTTGGATTAAAGACCAAATAGCTAATGCACTTAAATTAATAAATAAAAGATAACGATCTTCTTTACCTAAGTTAAGACAAATACGATTACTTGATAGGTGTCTTTCTTCGATGGGTAAACGATCCCAACTATCAAAATGTAAGCCAATATATTTGTTAGCTTGTTGATCCCAAGTTACTGTAGCTAAACCTGGTGGATTCAGATAAATACCTCGACAGACTAAACTATCATCATCGAGAGATAAAGGTAGAATATACTCAGCTAATCTCTCCATAGCTTGAATATAAACTGGTTGCTGACTAATCCTTTGGCAATCTTGTGGAGAATTGATGAATCCAACTCCTGCTTGAGTAAATAATGTTAAGATCTGCTTAGGTAATTTAACGATACCTATATGTAAGCTTCTATCTGGCTCTCCTGTAATCTCAGTAATTAATCTTTTTTCCTGATTATTAAGCTCTCGCCAACAATTTTTAGGAATATAAGCATCTGGATGATAATTAACCATTTCTGTAGCTAATTTTGTCCCAGAATTAATCCAAAATCTAGTTTTTGAATCCTGGTGATAATCTATAACTTTAATTCCCTCAGTCAGCATTAATTTGTAAAGAATTTTCTAAATCAGCTAAAATCACATCAAGTATAATTTTTTTGGTATAGCGACAATACATCGTTTCTGTGGTGTTAAAGTCGCCATTTTCAAAATATTTATTACCAGGAGATCCTCCACCGCAAACCTCGAAGTATTGACAAGTTTGAGCGCATAAATTAACTCCTTCTTGGACTTTTTGATTAATCTCTTTAAATTTTGTATTTTCTTTAATTAAACTGAGAGAATCTTTAGCTAGATTACCTAAGGCAAACTTACCATATTTAGTACTTTCTACACCTAATAACTCTGGAGAAAAGGTCATAAAATTACCCTGGTGATCGATACTGATAATCGTTAAAGGTGTAAATTGTCCTCTATTTACTCCCCTCTGAGAATAAATAACTTTTTTAAGGTGGTCAAATTCTCTAACATTTAAGGTTTGATTATGAGTTTTATTAAGGTAGTAAAAAGTTTTCATAAAATTGGTAAATTTAGTTTCTGCTGCTTGTTTATTTAAAGAAGAATTCTGATGATAATCCTCGATTTCTTCGATATTAAAACCAACTTGTTTAAGATTATTTTCTACAAAAAAGTTAAAAATTTCTTCGGGGTAATCTAAACTATGTTCAGTTAAAACAGCTATTACCGTAAACTCAATTGAGTTATCTTGCAGAAACCCTACTCCTCTCATCGTTGCTGCGTGACTTCCTAATCCTTTTCTGGTTTTACGATGGTGATCATGGATAAAATCAGGACCATCTAAACTAACACCTACTCTAATATTATTTTCTTTAAAAAAATCACACCAATTTTGATTAATTAAGGTAGCATTAGTTTGGATATTGTGGTTAATTGCTAAATAATCACAGTTAGATTTCATGGCTACTTTTTTAATTATTTCTCTAGCTGATTGATAAAAAGTAATTGGCATAGTTAAAGGCTCTCCTGCGTGCCAAACTACAGTAAAACCATCTTGAATAAATGGACTAGTGAAAATATTAGCAAAAATCGGCTCAAGCAATTCTAGAGAAAATTCTTGTTTCAGATGACGATTAGGTAAATAGCAGTAATCGCAATCTAGATTACAAAAACTTGTACTTTGAATTACTACTAGTTTAATTGGTCCATATTCACTAACAGGAGAAACCATCTAATAATTACCCCAATTATCCCAGTTACCCCAATTATCCCAGTTACCCCAATTATCCCAGT
>RECR01000044.1 GCA_007693955.1 Gloeocapsa sp. DLM2.Bin57 | reverse complement strand
TAATTAAAAAAGTGGGGATGGGCATCGCCTCACTCAAAAACGGTCAATCATCTCTTAAGGTGAAAGATAAGAAGCCTACACCATAATCTTTGATTCGGTGTAGGAGTATGTCACTAATATCTTCCTTAAATAATGTCCAAGTGTGAGAGTAGTTATCAGCTAAACGTTGTAATCTGACTGGATCTAGTTCAAATCCGTAAATATTTCTCACAACATGGCGAAAACTGAGGTATTCTTCTAATAAACGGGCGTTTTCTTTACTTAAAACAGGGGGACGATGATCTTGTTCTGTACTCATCCGAGTTAAGAGACGTCGATGCCAATCATAGCCCGATGGTAACCCTCCATTGAGTTCAGAGGCAATAATCTGAAAGATTCGTTCACAACCTGTATAAAAGTTATGCAATTTTAAGGCTAAACTTTCCCAGAAAATAGCCTCAAGTTGGGGATTTTTAGGTATTTCTGTTTGGATAAACTGAATTTGTACCTGTAAAACACTGATTTTGTCGATTTCACTGTTGATGTCTGTGATAATCTCCCGTAATTGTGTCGCTGTCATCTGACGCATAGATACACTCTCCTGTTGCTATTACTTTCTTGAGAAAATGTTCATCTAGAGATTCTAGAGGTTTTAAATCTACAGGGCGATCGCTGATATGATTAACTTTGGCTAAGGCTTCAAAATAAAGACTCTCAGGAATACCTGCTACGGCTAAATCAAGATCTGATTCGGCGTGAAAGTTGCCTTTTACCAAAGAACCAAATAAAATAATCTTTTGAATGGGATATTCTGCAATTAATAACTCGGCGATCTCTTGTACCTTCTCTCTAGCTGCTTTGGCTAGCTTCTGGTGATATTCTTGTTGCCTTTGTTGTCTTTTTCGCCAATAGTCTAGATATGGTATAGAGTTAGTCATTTGCTTTGGGAACTACTGATGACCTTAACTATCTATAATACTCTGACTCGTCATAAAGAAGCTTTTCAATCTATCGAACCTCAGCGGGTGCGTATGTATTGCTGTGGTATAACTGTTTACGATTATTGTCATTTAGGTCACGCGCGTACTTGTTTAATCTGGGATGTAGTACGGAATTATTTACAATGGCGCGGGTACAAAGTTCAATATATCCAGAATTTCACCGATATAGACGATAAAATCCTCAATCGAGCTAGATTAGAAGGTACATCGATGGAAGCGGTAGCAGAAAGGTTTATTGAAGCTTATTTCGCTGATATGGAGAGTCTCAAGATTAACAAAGCCGATGTTTACCCCAGAGCAACCCATAGTCTCGATGGGATCAAAAATTTAATCACTCAACTAGAAATTAACGGTTACGCTTATCAAGCAAATGGGGATGTTTATTACGCTGTAGATAAATTTACAGATTATGGTAAGCTTTCAGGTCGTAAATTAGAGGATTTACAAGCAGGGGCTAGTGGTAGAATAGAAGCAACAGAAGAAGCTAAAAAAAAGAACCCTTTTGATTTTGCTCTCTGGAAAAGTGCTAAACCAGGTGAACCCTCTTGGGATTCATCCTGGGGAAAAGGTCGCCCTGGCTGGCATATCGAATGTTCAGCTATGGTAAAAGAATACCTTGGAGAAACTATCGATATCCACGTGGGAGGCAATGATTTAATTTTCCCACATCATGAAAACGAAATCGCCCAATCAGAAGCAGTAACTGGTAAACCCCTAGCTAACTATTGGCTACATAATGGTATGGTCAAAGTTGATGGGGAAAAAATGTCTAAATCTCTAGGGAATTTTACCACTATTAGGGATTTATTGGCTCGTCCTGTAGATCCGATGGCGGTGCGTTTATTCATTCTTCAAGCCCATTATCGCAAACCTATTGACTTTACTAGCGAAGCTTTAAACGCTGCTGAAGCGGGATGGCAAACCCTTCAAGAAGGTTTATTATTGGGAAGTAATTTAAACTGGCAATTACCCTCTTTAACGATTATCCCAGAAATTGCTCAACGTTTCCAAGAGGCGGTTGATGATGATTTTAATTTCTCTGAAGGATTAGCTATTGTTTTTGAAATAGCCAAAGAATTACGCAAACAAGGTAATTTACTCCGACACCAGGGGGAAACTACTATACCCCTAGAAGATTTACAACAACAATGGGCGACTTTAGTTGAGTTAGCCGGAGTATTAGGCTTTATCCTTGAGACTAAAACAGAAGTAACCCCAACAGGTTTAACCGATGCTGACATAGAAGCTATTATTCAACAACGTCAAGAAGCCCGTAAACAGAAAAACTACGCCGAAAGCGATCGCCTTCGGGATGAGTTGCAAAAAGCAGGAATCACTCTCATTGATAAACCAGGAGGGGTAACCGATTGGTATCGTGAGTAAGGATAACACCAGCAGTATCACCTTAGAGAAATAACCTCAGCTTGACTAGACTCTCTAGCTACTCTCACTAATAATCCTGCTAGAAATAAACTAGAAACCATAGAACTACCACCATAACTAAACAAAGGTAGAGGTAAACCGGTAGTTGGTAAAACTCCTGTAGCAACTCCAATATGAAGTATTGATTGTCCAACCATAAAAACCATTACCCCGATCGCGATTAAAGCATTGATTCTGTCTTGAGATTTAGTAGCCACACGAAAAGCTACTGTAGCATAAATACTCAGTAAAATTAACAATAAAATACTACCTACGAAACCAAACTCTTCAGCAAAAACAGCAAAAATAAAATCTGTAGATTGAATCGGTAGATAAAACAATTTTTGTTGAGATAAACCTAAACCTGTTCCCCAGATTTTCCCTGATCCTATCGCTAAAAGACTCTGTACCAATTGATAACCGTTTCCCAAAGGATCAGCCCAAGGATCAAGAAAAGACGTTATTCTCATCCGTTGATAACTTTGTAAACTGATACTAATCAAAGCCATGATTAACCCCGCGATCGCTGTTCCCCCCAAATAACCTCCAGGTAACCCCGCAGCCAAAGCGATTAACCAGAATCCCATCCCACACAAAGCCGTAGTACTTAAATTAGGTTGTTTTAAAATTAGTAGTAAAAGTATCCCAAATAAACAGATCCAGAAGATACGTTTCCAAGGTTTAATTTTCAGCCAATTAGCAAATAGTACAGCACATTGTAAAACCAACCAAGGTTTAATCAATTCCGAAGGTTGAATCACGATAAATTTTAAAGACAACCAACGAGTCGCACCATAAACAGTTGTACCCAATCCAGGTACAAAAGTCAGAGTAATTAAAACCAAGACAATTAAAAAACCCCAGGGAGCAAAATCCAAAATCTGCTTAATAGGAGTTCTAACAATCACATTAAATAAGATACCCCCAATCGCGAACCAAATTAACTGTCTTTTTAAATAATATAGACTGTCATCGAAATTAACATAACCCTCAGCCGAAGAAGCCGAATAGAGACTGACTAAACCAATCAACAACCAAATAAAAGTCAACCAATGTAAAAAACGAGCGTGATGAGACCATTGATTGACTTCAGGAGTAACAAAAGGAATTAGATAGCGGAGTATAAACATTATTTAGAAAAGTAAGTACTCATTATTTCTGGTAAAATTTGGTCAAAAGCATTGAGCCTAAAACTAGGGGGTAAAAGATTGACTACTCGCGTAATTATTGTCCGTCACGGTCAAAGTAACTATAACGTCCAAAAACGCATACAAGGGCGTAGTGACAAATCTGTGTTAACCCGTAAAGGTGAACAAGACGCCCAAATACTAGGAGAAACCCTGAAAAATTACTCACTAAGTGCTATTTATTGTAGCCCATTACAACGGGCTTTGAGTACAGCCCAAATTATCCAAGGTTGTTTAGCTAATTCTCCTACCCTTAAATCCCTAGAAAAACTGCGAGAAATCGATCTACCTCAATGGGAAAACATGGTTAAGACAGATGTAGAGCAACAATTTGCTCAAGATTATCATACCTGGAAAACTCAACCGCAACAGTTGACTATGACTAGAGTAACTCCCGAAGGTAGTGAGGAATTTTTCCCTGTTTTATCACTATATCAACAAGCTGAGAATTTCTGGCAAGAAACCTTACCTCAACACGAGGGAGAAACTATTGTGATCGTGGCACACAATGGGATTAACCGTTGTTTGATTATGAGTGCACTAGGTATTGATCCTGAATATTATCACTCTCTGCAACAATCTAATTGCTGTATTAATATCTTAAACTTTACTGGTAAATGGGGAGACCCCGTACAACTAGAATCTCTTAATCAAACTGCTCATTTAGGTGTCGCTATTCCCCCGACGCGATCGCCCCAAAATCCCCTACGTCTCTTATTAGTGCGTCACGGTGAGACAGAATGGAATCGCGCAGGACGTTTTCAAGGTATCAAAGATATTCCCCTTAATGAAAAAGGTAGGGAACAAGGAAGACTCACAGGAGAGTTTCTCAAAGATGTTCCCTTGACTTTCGCTATTTCTAGTCCGATGTTACGTCCTAAAGAAACCGCTGAGATTATTTTACAGCATCACCCCCATCTTATCTTAGAAACTTTTGCTGATTTGGTAGAAATTTGTCACGGTCTTTGGGAAGGTAAGTTAGAAACTGAAATAGAAGCTGATTACCCTGGCTTGTTACAAGCTTGGAAGGATACCCCCGAAACCGTGCAAATGCCAGAAGGAGAGAATTTAACTCAGGTTTGGACAAGAGCGATCGCCTGTTGGCAAAATATAGTTAAAACTAAAAGTAGCGCTGCTGAGCCTCAAGTCGGTATAGTTGTAGCTCATGATGCTATTAATAAAGTGATTATTTGTGCTTTATTAGGTTTAAATCCTGCTAATTTTTGGAATATTAAACAGGGTAATGGCGCAGTGACTGTCATTGATTATCCCCAAGGAAGTGAAGGTAAACCTGTTTTACAAGCTATGAATCTTACTAGTCACCTTGGTTTTGGTATTCTTGATCAAACTGCAGCTGGGGCTTTATAAAATGTGGTGATCACCTCTATGCTGTATCTAGATAAAAGGCAATGAAACAAGAATCTCCCGTTATAATGCGGTAGCATTTAGCTCCGGGAGTGTCAATGGGTTTTGAAGACGAGTCGGAAGGGTGACCTTCCCACTTAGTTTAATAATTTTACATTCTTAATTGTTCATTTTTCATTTTCCTATTCCCTAATGAAAAAATCTCAGGTATATTAATGAATAATATTTTAAATCAAGCAAGTCAAGGAGTAACTAAGAATCTCTCATCTAAACCAACTCCTGACAAAGTTGTTGAAGCTTTACTATTAGCTGAAAAAAATAATAGACAAAAACAACAGAGTTATCAATATCAACAGTTAATCGGTAAATGGCGTCTCTGTTTTATCACAGGAACTCAGAAAACTCGTCAAAAAGCGGGAGTAATTCTCGGTGCGGGTAAATATATACCCCCATTTGTGAAGATCTATCTAACTTATTCTGAAGCAAATATAGGTGTAAATAATACTGTTAATTTAGCTGGAATTAATCTTACTTTAACAGGACCAGTTAAATTTCTTAGTCCTAAAAATATTCTTGCTTTTGATTTTACCAGAATTAATCTAGGGCTATTTAATAAGAACATTTATCAAAGTTATTTAGGAAAAGGTCAAGAAAAAGAAATGAAATTCCAACAAGAAAGAGTTGCCAAACAAGCTTTTTTTAGCTACTTTTTAATAACCGAAGAAATCTTAGCTGCCCGAGGTAGAGAAGGGGGATTAGCTTTATGGGGAAAAGAGTAAAAATTGGTTATGGTTTAATAGCAATTGTCAGCTTATTAATCACAGGAACTACTGCAGAAACTCAGCAGAAAATTGAACTAGAAAAACTTTCTGGGGACATTAGTTTAAATTTAAGAAATGGCTTGTGGAAAGATTGGTCAGGAGAAAGAGTTTATCAAACTATTACCGTTGATTTAACCTGCTCGCGCGGTGAATGTCAATCCACAGCTTGGGGTTACGCACCGAGTTTTCATCAAGATTTAGATCATTTAGGAACAGTAGAAGTCTTAGCAACAGAAAATATCTGGCGTCTGAAGGTTAAATTAGCTGTACAATCTTCACCCTGGACACCAGAAGAAACAGCCACAGCCGATTATATCATCGAATTGATACCCCTTGACGGAAAATTAATCGGTAGTTACGCAGGGGATTTTAATCGAGTACCCGTAAGAGGACCAGTTACAGGAATAGTTAAGAATCATTCTTCTCAACCAATCCCCAATCACCAACCTATAACCAAAGGTGAACATCCACGCTTAATTTTTCGTAGAGAAGAAATACCCGCAATTCGCGCTAAAATCCAAACAGAATTTGGACAACAAATCATGAACAGGTTGTCTGAAGCTTTAGAAAGTGAAATCTATTACGAGGGAATCGCACCTAATGGGGGCTCTCACGCAGCTAGTCATTGTTTTCTCGCCTTAATCAACGATGAACCCGAATCAGCGGCTAAAGCCTGGGAAATAGTCGAAAATACCTTAAATAATCCCGGACCTAGATTATTAGAAAAATCAACCATTACCCAAGGAATAACATTAGCCTATGATTTATGTTATCAATATTGGGACGAAACACAAATTAATCGTTTAACCACCTGGTTAGAGACAGAAACTACTAAACTACTCAATGGAGATACTCACCAAAGGGGTTGGAATGGTAATGCTTGGAGTAATTGGAATGCAAGAGCTAGAGGAGCAGCCGGATTAGCAGCTTTAGCTACTTTAGGGGAGTCATCCGAGTCTAGTAAACAGGTAGAAATTGCCAGAAGGAATGTACAAAGATATCTCCATACAGCTTTAGGCGATCGCGGTTTTGGGACAGAGGGAGATTTATATACTCGTGAATCCCTAAACGGTATTTTACCTTTTTTCCACGCTTATCAAGAGGTTTTAGGTCAAGATTTAACTACTAATTCTCCCTTAGTTTGGGTTATTCCTCATTATCTCAATCGTATGGTTAAACAAGGTCAAGAAGTGTCTGTACCAGCTTATGGAAGACATCGCATTGCACCAACGGGAGATTTATTAGTATTGAGTTGGCAAACCACACCTGCAGAATTTCTCCCCGCTGCATTATGGGTATTTGACGAGTACTTTACTACGAATGGCGTAGGCAATTTTGGTATAGATAATCATCAACCTCATCTAGCTATCTACGCTCTCACGGGTTATCCTGAAGGAATCAGAGCCGAAAATCCTGCTAGATTGATACCTAGGGTACAGGCTGATTCAGTCAGAGGTTTTGTAACCTGGCGTAATCAATGGCGGGATGAAAACGACTTTGTCAGCAGTATCTATCTTAAACGTAATCCCCTAGGTGCTTCTTGGTCTTATCCCGATGTGGGTAGTTTTCGGATCTGGGGTTTAGGGGAACGCTGGGCAATTTCAGGACCAGATCTACCCGAACCTGAAAACGAAAACGTTCTGATGCTGTCTCAGGGGGCTTTTTGGGAATCTGCAGAGCCAATTTTTTGGCAAGCTAATCCCAATGGTTCGGGTATAATCACCCTGAAAACCAATAATGTCTTTAAACCTGATAGCGCTCTTCCTTTGGGGATTACCGCATTAAGAACTTTTGCTGTAGATTATAGTGGAGTAGCTGGAGTACCTGGATTATTCGTGGTAGTCGATCGCTTAATGGGTGCTGTAGATAACGATTATTTTCAAGATAATACCTGGATTATGCACACCCCAGGAAAGGTAGAAATAGAGGGAAATACTTTTATGATTATTTCTGCTTCTGGTGCAACTATGAAAGGTACTTTTATAACTCCAGTATCGGTAAACATTACTTATCAAACCACGGAAACAGGAGGGGTAATTCAAGCTACAGGAGATGATCGCTTTTTTGTGGTCATGACAGTGCAATCACAACCACCACCAGAGTTAGAAATTGTTGGTACTGGTTTAAATTCCCTAGTAAAAATCGGTAATCAAACTATTACTGTGACTGAAGATGGGGTTAAGTTTTCAGTTTTTTGATCTGATACATTTATACTTAGGTGTTAGGTTTTAGGTGTTATTATTTCTATATAATATACTCCACTCCCTATTGCCTGTTGCTTTACCTCACAAATAAGTATGTTTTTAGAACAGGATCTGGTATTACCTCTTATCCCCTTGGCACCTCAATCCTGACGAGGACGAAAGATATGAGTATGTTCAGGGTGATAGAGACGCGATCGCGTTTCTAATTGTTCTTGTCTAGTGCGCAAAGCTGGACTAATAATATACATAGTGGTACGAACTAATTTTTCACTCCTAGTTAAACTAGCCATTTCTGTTAAAGGAACAACCCATATCTGTTCATCAGGCCAACCCACACGGAAACACACAGCTACTGGTGTATCAGGGGGATAATGTTCTAAGAGTTTTGCTTGAGCTGTTTCTACGTGACGTGCAGCAAGATATAAACATAAACTAGCTTGATGAGCTGCTAAACTAGCTAATTCTTCTTGGGGTGGTACGCTAGAAGCGTTACCACTAATACGAGTTAAAATGATCGTTTGTACTAGATCAGGTATAGTTAATTCTACCCCTAATTGGGCTGCTGCTGCTTGAAAAGCGCTAATCCCTGGAACTAGTTCAAAAGGTACGTCAGCTTTAACTAAAGCTTGGATTTGCTCGTGAATCGCGCTATAAAGGGTTAAATCTCCCGAATGGAGACGCACAACCGCTAAATCAGCTCGATATCTTTCAATCATTAGGGGTATAATCTTCTCTAGGGTGAGATTAGCTGTAGCGATTAACTCGGCATCGGGGCGGACATCCTGTAAAATCTGTTTAGGTACTAGAGAATCAGCGTAGAGTATAACATCAGCTTGAGTGATGATTTTTTGAGCTTTGACGGTTAATAATTCTGGATCACCTGAACCTGCACCGATGAGATAAACTTTGGGATTAAGCATTAAGATAAACTATTTTTGGCTTTAATACTTCTTCTATTAAACTACCAATTCCGAGAAATTCTCCTACTGAGTTGGTGACTACTAAATCAGATTTTTCCTCACCAACAGTGAGATTAAGTCTGATTTTTTGTCCTTGATACCAATTTTGGGTTAATTCTGGAGTCAGGGTAATCTTTTCTAAGTGTTGTAAAGCGACTAAGGGAGGAATCAAATTAAAAGTACCCTGTTGCAGTTGAGATTCTAGATCTTCTAGAGTTAAACTATCTTCTAGAGAGAAACCACAACTACGGGTACGAGTTAAACTAGCTAAAGTAGCTTCTATATTCATACTAGCACCTAAATCCCTAGCGATCGCCCTAATATAAGTTCCTCCTCCACAAGCGATCGCCACTTCTAATTCAGGATAAATCCCGGGATACCAACCCAATATCTCTATATCCTCAATAAATACTGTTCTGGTGGGTACTTCTACTTGTTCACCTTTTCTAGCTAATTCATATAATCTTTTCCCACCTACAGAAATAGCGCTATAAGCTGGGGGGATTTGTGGGATTTCTCCTTTAAAATCAGGTAATTTAGCCCGAATATCACTTAAGGTTAACCCGATTGGGGGGTTTTGACTAATTACTTCTCCCTCTAAATCATCAGTAGTTGTACGCACTCCAAAACGGATTCTGGCGCGATAAGCTTTATCAGGAGGTAAAAAATTTAATAACCGAGTCGCTTTACCTACGGCTATTGGTAACACTCCCGTAGCAAGAGGATCTAATGTTCCCCCATGTCCTACTTTTTTTAATCCTAACAACCTTCTCACTTTCGCTACACAATCATGAGAAGTCCAACCCGAGGGTTTATTTAAGTTCAAAAAACCTAGCATTCTATATAAAAACCAGAGGTTTATCCTGTAAAGGTGCAAAAGCTTCCGCGTCAAAACGGTAGAGAGTAGCCGGTCTTCCGGCCCCACGTGAGGTTTTCTCACCAGTATCGAGTAAAAAGCCTAATTTCAGTAAACGACTGCGAAAATTGGAATAATCAGCAAAATTTTCCCCCATCACGGTACTATAAAATTGGTATAAATCATTGAGTGTAAATACTTCTGGTAAAACTTCAAAAGCGATGGGACTATATTCGAGTTTATTACGCAAACGTTGATAACCGTAGGTGATCATCTCATTGTGATCAAAAGCTAATTGGGGGACTTTTTTGACTTCGTGCCAACTGCTATATTGATTAAAAGGTGTGAGTAGTTTAGCTTCGGGATATCTGACTAAAGCAAAATAACTCACCGAAAGATAACGACAACCAAAACTAGCGGGTGATTCTCGTGGATCGCGGTTTGGTCCACCAAAGGTATATAATTGTTCTAGATAAAGGTTATTGACGATAATTTTTTCAGCTAAAGTCCGATAAGCTGTTTCTTCTAAAGATTCTCCCTGACGTACTAAACTTCCTGGTAAACTCCATTTCCCTAAAAAAGGCTCTTCTCGTCTCTTGACTAAGAGTACTAAAAGACGATTAGTGTTATTGTCGATGGAGAAAATAACGTTATCAACTCCAACTTTAAAGTCTGCTAGTGGTTGACTCACAACTGCTGATATAATCCCTTCTGGTTGATATAATTAGCTACAGCTTCTGTTAGCATAGTTTGGTCTCCCTTTTCACGGTAGTTAGTGGAGGAGATGTCGGGAACAGCAAAATTGGCGATCGCGTATTTCCCCCCTAAATTACCCAACTTACTTAAAGATGGATTCTCTAGAGCATACCCTTGACGAGGTATAATCAGAATCTTAACTTGTGTGAGTAACTCCTCGATTTTATACCAACTCCTGATCTGTTCCACTAAATCTGAGCCTATTACTATAGTATATTCTGCTTGTTCTCCCCAAATCTGTTTAGCTTGCTTGAGACTATTGAGACTACGGCGATCGCTTAGTTCTTCTTTGAGGATAATCTTGTCTGAATTAGCTATTTCCCCTATTAACAAGCCTAACATTTTTTGACGTTCTACTAAATCAGCTTGATGTTGTTTGAAGGGGTTATCTGAAGCCCATACAGCTACTAGATCGTAATTTTGGGTTAATCCAGTGAGAATCCCCTGATGTCCGGCTGTTGGTGGATCTGCACTTGTACCAAATAGGGCTATTTTTAGGCTTTTGGGTTGATTTTCCGACATTTTTTACCAAATATAAGGAATCAAATTTGCACTCTTTTCTTGATATTCTGGATAATCTGGGTATTTCTCTGTCATAGTAGCTTCTTTTTGTTTAATTCTTTGATAATAGAGGATAGCGATGGATAGGGGTAAAATATATGACCACCACGAACCTGATATTATACAAAAGCTTAGATAACGTCCTAAATCTCCAAAATAGTTAATATTTCGCGAAAAACGCCAGATATTATCTTTTACTAAACCCGCACCCATTTCTTTAGCGATTAACTTCTGAGTATCTGCTACTGCATTGATTAAACTACCAAAAATATAGACAGGTAAAGCTATAGCTACACTCAAATAAGATATCCCTAGAGGATTACGAAAAGCTAAATAACCTGGCAAACTGTAAAACACACCTACAACTAGTAAAATCAAGATTAATTCTACAATAGTAATTTTTTCCTGAAATATTTGTTCACTTCTCGGAGGGAAAAACCATTGTTCCACCAACCACCACAAACAATAGCTGATGTGAAGACTTAAGTAAATAACCTGACGTAAATCAGAGATACCGTAAATTAGAGCGTAACCCAATAATAGTAAAACTGTTAAAATCTTAGCTAAATTAATTCCTGTTAATTGATTTAAGGTCATACTACTAGCTTTTTATGAAAATTAATCTTTATTATAACTGTTTTAGGTAGATAAGTTTTAAGATGTTGGTTAAGTTAATTATCTATTGGGATAGCTTGGTTACACTTGCTAGATATTTGTTAAATTGATATTTAATTATAACTAATTTTATCTAACCAGTTGTAATCTAGTTGACTGAAAAACTCAGTTGCTGTTTGACTATTAACGGGTTTGGAAAACAAATAACCTTGTGCTAACTTACAACCCAATTCTTGCAAAAAAATATGTTTGGTGTCTATTCAATAAAATTTATCTGTTTAAACTGGAGAGGAGAAATATTAATATGTAAATCTAAACAAGATAGTTCGGGATAATCTTCTAACCAGACTTGTAACTGACGACAAGCTTCATTTAATACCCAATTTCCCAAATGATTAATTAGCCCAGTTTCTTCTGCTCGGGAAATAAAGGTATGAGAATAAATTAAACCACGGGTAGGATGTTGCCAACGTAACAAAGCTTCAAAACCTGTCAATAATCCCGTAGAAAGAGAAATAATTGGTTGATAAAAGAGGCAAAATTCTTGATTATCTATAGCTTTACGTAAATCATTTTCTAACTCTAAAGTTAATACAGCCTGATTCTGCATTTCTGGAGCAAAAATAATCCATCTTTTTACTTTTTGGCTACACAGATGAAATAAAAAAGCTTACAGTATAATCTTTGATTCGCTGTGGGAGTATGTCACTAAATTAAGGTAATTTAACTAAACTTTGTGTTTTTCTCTGTTGAAATAACCCTGATTCCTTGCTATATTAGCGACAGAAAATTTAACTATCTAATGAGCTATTATGCTTTCTAATCAAACTCTCGTGTTTAATAAATTAGTAGGAATAACTGCTACTGTAGCTACCGTTGGGTTAACCCTAGCTACAGTCTCTCCCGCACAAGCTCAAACTCTCACTCTAAGTGTCAATGGTAGTATAGAATCAGGAAATTTACTCGGTACTACTTATACAGGTACTTTTAGTTTTGATGAACCTGTAGGTTCAATGGGCGAGGTTTTTGTCCCTGTCGATTCTTTAAGTATTACTTTTACTGATACCGAAGTTCCCCCCAATACAGCAACCTTTACTGAAGCTGATATGCCTAGTGGACCTGAGGTATTATATTTAGATGGTGATTTACTAGGTCTATCATTCTCTGTTGAAGATGCTCAATTGGGTACAGTTACTTTTGACTTCACTTTTAATCCTGGTTTTACAGAAGTGGGTCAAGCTAGTCTATTTTATAATATACAAGGTGGTGGTAGTGGTACTGGTACTGCTGAGTTTGAAGTTGTTCCCGAACCTACTACCATGTTAGCTAGTTTTGGTATTTTAGGTGTGCTTGGTTGGTATAGACGTAGATCTAAAAAACCAAGTAGGTAAGATTATTTTGGATTGGCGAAACACCCCTTCTTCGGGTAGGTTTTTAACCATGAGTAGATCCGAGGTGGGGTATTTCGTTGCCTGTAGGGATGCGGTACTCACTAAATAAGTTAAGATAGTTAAGGACAAAAATATAAAAAATTCTGTAAAATTTAAAACAATGTCTTTACCTATAGTAGCAATTATTGGCAGACCCAATGTGGGAAAATCTACCCTAGTAAATCGTCTCGCTAAAGATAAACAGGCGATCGTGCACGATCAACCGGGAATAACCCGCGATCGCACTTATCAAACAGCCTTTTGGCAAGATCGAGACTTTACCGTAGTGGATACAGGGGGTTTAATCTTCTCTGATGATAGCGAATTTATCCCCCAAATACGAGAACAAACGATGTTAGCTCTCAATGAAGCTACAGCAGCAATTTTGGTAGTAAATGGGCAAGAAGGGATAACCGCAGGAGATGTAGAAATAGCCACTTGGTTACGTCAACAGTCTGTACCAGTATTAGTAGCAGTGAATAAGTGTGAATCCGAAACTAGTGGAATGTTACAAGCTGCGGAATTTTGGGAATTGGGATTAGGAGAGCCTATACCAATTTCAGCCATACACGGAAACGGTACAGGAGAACTACTAGACGAGTTAATAACCTATCTCCCTACTACCACAGAAATAGAAGAAACCCCCGAAATCAAAATAGCGATCGTGGGCAGACCTAATGTGGGAAAATCTAGTTTATTTAATAGTCTCACAGGAGAAAATCGCTGTATAGTTAGTCCCATCTCAGGAACAACCAGAGACGCGATCGATACCGTTATCGAAAGAGAAGGACAAATCTACCGTTTAATAGATACCGCAGGAATTCGTAAAAAGAAAAACGTCGAATATGGGGCAGAATTTTTTAGTATTAATAGAGCCTTTAGAGCTATACGTCGTTCAGATGTAGTGCTATTGGTTTTAGACGCCTTAGACGAAGTAACGGATCAAGACTTAAAATTAGCAGGACGTATTCTAGAAGAAGGTAAAGCAGTAGTATTAGTGATCAACAAATGGGACGCGATCGAGAAAGACTCCTACACAATTTACGAATATAAAGAACTAATTAATAGTAGGCTTTACTATCTAGATTGGGCAGAAATGATTTTTGTCAGTGCTAAAACAGGTCAAAGAGTCGCCAAAGTCCTAGAATTAGTGCAAACAGCAGCCACAGAACATAAACGTCGCGTTAGTACAGCAGTAATTAACGAAGTTATCCAAGAAGCGATCGCCCGTCAATCACCCCCTACCAGTCGTCAGGGAAAACAAGGTAAAATCTATTACGGAACACAAGTAACCAGTGGACCACCCACCATCGCCCTATTTGTCAACGATCCTCAACGTTTTAGCGAAAACTATCGACGTTATATAGAACATCAATTTCGTCGGCAACTAGGGTTCACAGGGAGTCCGATTCGGTTACTCTGGAAAGGTAAAAAAGTCCGTCAAGCAGAAAAAGAAAGCGTTAATCGCGCGACCAAAGTCTAGCTAGAGGGTAGAATAAAAAAAACAAAAAGTCTAAATTAACAAATAACAATGGAGTCACTCTATCAATACGCCTGGTTAGTCCCCGTCTTACCCCTTGTTGGTGCAACTATAGTAGGTATGGGATTAATTTCATTTGGCAAATTTACCAGTAACTTAAGACAATTAAACGCATTTTTCGTAGTATTTCTAACAGGCACATCCATGGTGCTATCTTTTGCGTTGTTATGGAGTCAAATCCAAGGACACGAAACCTACTTACGCACTATAGAATGGGCATCAGCGGGAAACTTTCACCTCACTATGGGTTATACAATTGACCCTTTAAGTGCCCTGATGTTAGTAATTGTCACCACTGTAGCCTTTTTGGTGATGATTTATACAGATGGTTACATGGCTCATGACCCTGGTTACGTGCGTTTTTACGCTTATTTGAGCATTTTTAGCGCTTCGATGCTAGGTTTAGTAGTCAGCCCCAACCTCGTACAGATTTACATCTTTTGGGAATTAGTAGGGATGTGTTCCTACCTCTTGATCGGTTTCTGGTACGATCGTCCTGCAGCAGCTGATGCTTGTCAAAAAGCCTTTGTTACTAACCGAGTAGGAGACTTTGGCTTACTCCTCGGGATACTAGGGTTATATTGGGCAACAGGTAGCTTTGAATTTGGTGTAATTGGTGAACGCTTAGAAAGTTTACTCAACTCAGGTGCATTAGCCCCAGGCTTAGCCGCCTTATTGGGTATCTTAATCTTTCTCGGTCCTGTCGCCAAATCAGCCCAATTCCCCCTACAGGTGTGGTTACCCGACGCGATGGAAGGTCCTACCCCTATTTCAGCGTTGATTCACGCCGCGACTATGGTAGCTGCGGGAGTATTTTTAATAGCACGTATGTACCCAGTGCTTGAACATCTACCTTCAGTCATGACTCTAATCGCTTGGACAGGTTGTTTTACCGCCTTTTTAGGAGCAACCATCGCTTTAACCCAAAACGACATCAAAAAAGGTCTAGCCTATTCCACTATTTCCCAACTTGGCTATATGGTGATGGCTATGGGGATTGGAGCTTACAGCGCGGGTTTATTCCACCTGATGACTCACGCTTACTTCAAAGCGATGTTGTTTCTCTGTTCCGGTTCGGTTATCCACGGTATGGAAGCAGTAGTAGGACATAACCCTAACCTAGCCCAAGATATGCGGGTGATGGGGGGTTTACGTAAATTTATGCCCATTACCTGGTTAACTTTCCTCATCGGTAATCTAGCTATCTGTGGTATTCCTCCTTTTGCGGGTTTTTGGTCTAAAGATGAAATCCTCGGTCTAGCTTTTACAGCTAATCCGGTTTTATGGTTAGTAGGTTGGTTAACCGCAGGTATGACGGCTTTTTATATGTTCCGTATGTACTTTTTAACCTTTGAAGGAGAGTTCCGCGGTAACGATCAAGCAGCGCGTCAAGTAGTATTAGGTCAGCCAGCTTTCGGACCTGGAGCGATGAATGTTGCTGAGTTACACGAAGAAGATGAACACTCAGACCATGGACATAGTGAAAGTCCTCACGAATCCCCCCTATCTATGGCTTTACCTTTACTAGTTTTAGCCGTTCCCTCTTTCTTAATCGGTTGGTTGGGTAAACCTTGGGCTAACGTCTTTGAAGAGTTTATTTCAGCCCCAGGAGAAGAAATCGTCGCATCTGCTCACCATTTTGATTCTACCGAATTTATAATTATGGCGGGTAGTTCTGTAGGTATTTCTTTGATTGGTATCAGTATCGCGATTCTGATGTACCTAAGTAAGAAAATAGATCCTGCGGCGATCGCTGCTAAATTCCCCGCACTGTACAACTTATCTCTGCATAAATGGTACTTTGACGATATTTACGATCGCGTTTTTGTGAAAGGATTGCGTCGTTTAGCTAGACAAATCCTCGAAGTTGACTATCGAGTAGTAGATGGTGCGGTTAATCTAACCGGTTTAGCAACTCTAGTCAGTGGTGAAACCTTAAAATACCTCGAAAATGGTCGCGTTCAATTTTACGCTCTCATTGTCTTTGCAGGGGTGTTAGGTTTTGTCTTAGTATTTAGCATAGTCTAATTTAAATCTTAAGGAATTAGGCATAATCCCCTAGTTCCTTCTACAATAAATTGGTGATTTAATCAAAATATCTATGACATCATTTCCCTGGTTAACAACAATTATTTTGTTTCCTATTGTCGCCTCCTTGTTTATACCCTTCATTCCCGACAAGGATGGTAAGACAGTAAAATGGTACGCCCTCATTGTGGGCTTAATCGACTTTATTATCATCGTTTATGCTTTCTATAGCGGTTATGATTTAAGTACTTCAGGACTGCAATTACGAGAAAGCTACGCCTGGATACCCCAATTAGACTTAAACTGGTCTGTAGGGGCAGATGGTTTAGCTATGCCTCTAATTCTACTAACGGGTTTTGTCACTACTTTAGCTATTATGGCGGCTTGGCCGGTGACTTTTAAACCTAAGTTATTTTACTTCCTGATGTTAGCGATGTATGGTGGACAAATCGCCGTATTTGCAGTCCAAGACATCCTACTCTTTTTCTTAGTTTGGGAATTAGAATTAGTCCCTGTTTACTTGATTCTCTCGATTTGGGGTGGGAAAAAACGCCTCTATGCAGCCACTAAATTTATCCTCTACACCGCGGGAGGATCTCTGTTTATTCTGGTAGCTGCTTTAACCATGGCTTTTTACGGGGATACAGTCACATTCGATATGCAGAGTATCGCTGCTAAAGATTACCCCTTGAACCTACAGCTGTGGTTATACGCGGCTTTTTTAATCGCTTATGGCGTCAAATTGCCTATTTTCCCTCTCCATACTTGGTTACCTGATGCTCACGGTGAAGCTACTGCACCTGCTCATATGTTACTAGCGGGAATCCTTCTCAAAATGGGGGGTTACGCTCTTCTACGTATGAACGTTGGGATGTTACCTGACGCTCACGCCGTTTTTGCTCCTGTGTTAGTAATTTTAGGGGTAGTCAATATTATCTACGCGGCTTTGACTTCTTTCGCACAACGGAATCTCAAGCGCAAGATTGCCTATTCTTCTATCTCCCACATGGGTTTTGTCTTAATCGGTTTAGGTTCTTTTACCGAGTTGGGAACTAGTGGCGCTATGTTACAAATGATTTCCCATGGTTTAATCGGTGCTAGTCTCTTCTTTATGGTGGGAGCAACCTACGATCGCACTCATACCCTGATGTTGGATGAAATGGGGGGAGTAGGTCAAAAAATGAAAAAAGTCTTCGCTATGTGGACTACTTGCTCTCTGGCTTCCCTGGCTTTACCTGGTATGAGTGGTTTTGTCGCAGAATTAATGGTTTTCGTGGGTTTTGCTACTAGTGATGCTTATAATCCGGTTTTCAAGGTAATTATTGTCTTTC
The DNA here is from genome assembly GCA_007693955.1 of Gloeocapsa sp. DLM2.Bin57. Classification (NCBI taxonomy): domain Bacteria; kingdom Bacillati; phylum Cyanobacteriota; class Cyanophyceae; order Chroococcidiopsidales; family Chroococcidiopsidaceae; genus Gloeocapsa; species Gloeocapsa sp. DLM2.Bin57. The sequence goes on along the minus strand of RECR01000044.1, from coordinate 37,692 downwards.
TCGCCGCTGTTGGGGTGATCTTAACTCCTATCTACCTCTTGTCTATGTTGCGAGAAATGCTCTATGGTCCTGAAAACAAGGAATTAGTCTCACATCAAGAGTTAGTAGATGCTGAGCCTAGAGAAGTCTTTATCATCGCTAGTTTGTTAGTACCTATTATTGGTATTGGGTTATATCCTAAAATCGTTACCCAAATCTACGATGCGACTATCACTCAATTGACTCTAAGAGCGCGTAATTCTGTACCTAGTATCACACAAGCAGTTGCCGTTAAACCTGGTCAACAATTATTCTCCTTAGAATCAGCTCCAGAAATTAAAACTATCAAGTAAGGTGAGTTAGGAATGAGCGAATGAGCGAATGGGAGAAAAATAATTAATTCTTCATTCTTCCCACACTCCCCCCTCTCTTACCTATAGATTGGCGCAAACAAAGCTGAAAATTTTTAGGTTTATTTAATCCTGTTACCTTAGCGTGATATGATAGCACGTGGTTTGTTTAGGATTGTTTCTGATTCTAGACAAAAATTTCTTTCCTAACCTCTAGTTTCCATCTAACCGTGTCTGACTCACCCGAATCAAATAAGCAAAACCCCATAGAAGAGTACTATCAGCTACAAAGAACCCTGCTGTTAGTTACCCTGATCTTAACTGGAGTAATTTTTCTAGCCGTTTGGCTAACTTATACTCTGGGGATAGCCCTAAACTATCTTTTGGGAGCTTGTGTAGGCTTAGTTTATCTAAGGATGTTAGGCAAAGATATAGAAGGATTAGGAGGAGGGAAAAGGCGTCTGAGTTCAACTCGTCTGGCGTTAGTTGCCGCTTTATTAATCGTAGCTTCCCAATGGGGACAATTACAAATAATGCCCGTATTTTTGGGATTTTTAACCTATAAAGCAGCAATTATCGTGTATGTAATTCAAACAACCTTGACGCCAGAACAGAAATAGCGCAATCTTTGGGAAAAGATGACCAAATGCAAATAATAGACAGTTTAAGTATGTTCAACGCTTTTCCCCTGGCTTCCCTAGAAGTAGGTAAGCACTTTTATTGGGAGATTGGGAATTTCAAATTACATGGACAGGTGTTTCTGAGTTCTTGGTTCGTGATTGCTATCTTGTTGATCGCTTCCATTCTAGCCACAAGAAACATCCAAAAGATTCCTACAGGTATTCAAAACTTTATGGAATATGTCCTAGAATTTATTCGCAGTTTGGTCAAAGATCAAATCGGGGAAAAAGAATATCGTCCTTGGGTTCCATTTATTGGTACTTTATTCTTGTTTATCTTTGTGTCAAACTGGTCAGGTGCACTAGTTCCCTGGAAACTTATCGAAATTCCTAATAGTGAACTAGCCGCACCAACTAACGACATAAATACAACAGTAGCACTAGCCTTACTAACTTCTCTAGCTTATTTTTATGCAGGAATTAGTAAAAAAGGACTAGGCTACTTCGCGGGGTATTTAGAACCTACCCCAATTTTAGCCCCTTTCAAGGTGTTAGAAGACTTCACTAGACCCTTATCACTAAGCTTTCGTCTCTTCGGAAATATCCTAGCTGACGAATTAGTAGTAGCGGTTTTAGTCGCACTAGTACCCTTGTTTGTACCCTTACCCCTGATGATTTTGGGGTTATTTTTGAGTTCAATTCAGGCGTTGATTTTCGCTACCCTAGCTGCTTCATACATCCATGAAGCATTAGAAGAACACGGCGAAGAGCACGAATGATTTATTAACTCAAAGTTACCGTTCTCTGGTTTAATCTATTTAGTTGACGTTCATTTTTGATACATAAAGGAAAAAAAACTCATGGATCCATTAGTCGCATCTGCATCCGTTTTAGCTGCTGCTCTAGCTGTTGGTTTAAGTGCAATCGGACCAGGACTAGGTCAAGGTAAAGCAGCAGGTCAAGCAGTAGAAGGTATTGCTCGTCAACCTGAAGCTGAAGGCAAAATCCGCGGTACTCTACTATTAAGCTTAGCCTTCATGGAAGCTCTCACCATTTACGGTCTAGTTGTAGCTCTAGTATTACTATTTGCTAACCCCTTTTCCTAATTAAGTTAAACACCAGCCTAGACTAATCCCTGTCTAGGCATCTATCTCACCTAAAGTTGATAAGCTGTCGAGTCAAACTTGAAAAATGACACAATGGACAATATTACTAGCCACTGAAGCAGTAGAAAAAAGTGCTGAAGGCGGGTTGTTTGATCTCAATGCAACTCTACCCTTAATGGCGCTACAGTTTCTCCTGTTAGTAGCGATTTTAAACGTGGTTTTGTATAAACCACTAGGTAAAGCTCTAGATGATAGAGCGCAGTACATTCGCAATCAATTAGGGCAAGCTCAAGAAAGGAAAGAAAAAGCCGAAGGTATAGCCCTACAATACGAGCAAGAATTAAAAGACGTTCGACGCCAATCCCAAGAAATTATCGCAACTGCTCAAGCTGAAGCCGAGAAAATCGTAACAGCCGAAATCCAAAAAGCCCAACAAGAGGTACAACAGGAAAAAGAAGCCGCGGCTCAAACAATCGAAGCCCAAAAATCTCAAGCCTTAGCCTCTTTAGAGCAACAAGTTGATGAGTTAACTCGTCAAATGATTGCTAAACTTTTAGGTCCAGAATTAGTCAAATAGCATAATTGAAAAGAGGGATAATGGGGACGTTTTTTTATCTAGCTAACGAAGGCTTTGGACTGAATTTAGACATCTTAGATACTAACTTAGTTAATCTCGGTATCTTGATAGGCTTATTGCTCTTTTATGGGCGAAAATTCCTTACTCAGTTGCTAACAGACAGAAGAAGCAAAATAGAAGCAGAGATTCAACAAGCAGAGCAAAAAGCAAAAGATGCGGCAGCAGCCTTAGCAGAAGCCCAACAAAAACTAGCTCAAGCTCAAACTGAAGCCGAAAAAATACATCAAAACGCTCTGTCTAGAGCTCAAGAAGTTAAAGAATCAATCCTAGCACAAGGGAAAGAAGAAGTAGCCAGACTGCAAGCAACAGCAAGTCAGGAATTGAGCACAGAAACAGATAAAGTAATCGCCGAGATTAAAGCCGAGATAGTATCTTTAGCTCTAGCCAAAGCAGAAACAAAACTAAAAGGAAATCTAGATAGTTCAGTGCAAGAAAAACTAACTGATCGATCGATAGCTCAACTAGGAGGTCGTTAATGAGTGGTAAAGTAAGCTCCCAAGTAATTGACCCCTACGCAGAAGCTTTGATGTCTCTAGGGAAAGAAAGAAATCTGACCGTAGAATTCAGCGAATCATTACGGGAACTCGCCTCATTATGGGAAAATTCACCAGAATTGAGTAGTTTTCTAGAAAGTCCCTTAATCAAAGCTGAAGGCAAAAAAGCAGTCTTAGGGCAAATACTCGGAGATAGTAATGTTTATCTGAAAAACTTTATGATGTTGCTAGTAGATCGCGGCAGAATAATGTTTTTAGATAAAATAGCTGAAAAATATCTAGAATTATTCCGCAAACTCAATAATGTAGTTCTTGCGGAGGTGACCTCAGCAACAACCATGAGTGAAGGTCAATTGCAAGCAGTAAAAGATAAAATAACCAGCTTATCAGGTGCAACAGCAGTAGAAGTAAAAACCACTGTAGAGCCAGATTTAATTGGTGGGGTCATCATTAAGGTAGGGTCTCAAGTGTACGATACTAGCATACGAGGACAATTACGTCGTCTCGCCTTGAATCTAAGTAAGGGATAATTTTAGGTAAAAGCAGAAGGGAAAAAGCAAGATGATTAGTATTAGACCAGACGAAATTAGTAACATTATCCGTCAGCAGATCGAATCATACGATCAACAAGTTCAAGTAACCAATGTAGGGACAGTACTACAGGTTGGAGACGGAACAGCACGTGTCTATGGCTTAGATAAAGTTATGGCGGGTGAATTAGTAGAATTTGAAGAAGGAACAGTAGGAGTAGCCCTCAACCTAGAACAGGATAACGTGGGTGTGGTACTGATGGGAAATGGAGTAACCATTCAAGAAGGCAGTTCAGTAAAAGCCACAGGCAGAATCGCTGAAATCCCCGTAGGAGAAGCATTAATAGGCAGGGTAGTAGATTCTCTAGGACGTCCCCTCGACGGTAAAGGAGAAATAAATACAGGAGAAACCCGCCTACTAGAATCTATGGCCCCTGGTATCGTAGATAGAAAGTCAGTATGTGAACCAATGCAAACAGGAATTACCGCGATTGATGCGATGATTCCTATCGGCAGAGGTCAACGAGAGTTGATTATTGGTGACCGTCAAACGGGAAAAACAGCGATCGCCGTAGATACAATCATTAACCAAAAATCAGAAGATGTAATCTGTGTTTACGTAGCCATCGGTCAAAAAGCCTCCACAGTAGCTCAAGTAATCGGGACTTTAGAAGAAAAAGGGGCAATGGCTTATACAGTAGTAGTAGCAGCTAACGCCAACGATCCCGCTACCCTGCAATATCTAGCCCCCTACGCGGGAGCAGCGATCGCCGAGTACTTCATGTACAAAGGTAAAGCAACCCTGATCATCTATGATGATTTATCCAAACAAGCTCAAGCTTACCGACAAATGTCACTGTTGCTACGTCGTCCCCCAGGACGTGAAGCCTACCCTGGAGACGTATTCTACCTTCACTCTCGCTTATTAGAAAGAGCAGCTAAACTCAACGATGCTCTCGGTGGTGGTAGCATGACAGCATTACCTATTATCGAAACCCAAGCAGGTGACGTATCCGCTTATATCCCCACTAACGTGATTTCCATCACCGATGGTCAGATCTTCCTCTCTTCTGACTTGTTTAACGCGGGCTTACGTCCAGCCATTAACGCGGGTATCTCTGTATCTCGTGTAGGTTCAGCAGCTCAAACCAAAGCGATGAAACAAGTAGCAGGTAAACTTAAACTAGAATTAGCTCAATTCGACGAACTAGAAGCATTTTCTCAGTTTGCTTCAGATTTAGATCAAGCTACTCAAGCACAACTAGCTAAAGGTCAACGTCTGCGTCAATTACTCAAACAACCTCAAAACTCACCTCTAGCACTATGGGAACAAGTAGTAGTTACCTACGCAGGTATTAAAGACCTACTCAAAGAAATTCCCGTAGAACAAGTGACAGCATTTACTCAAGGATTAAGAGAGTACATCAAAACCAGTAAACCTGAGTTAGCCGAAACTATTCAAACTGGACAAAAAATGAGTGAGGAAACTGAAAAACTCCTCGAAACCACCATCGCTGAATTTACCCAGACTTTTGCAGGTGCAAAAGCTTAAAACACAGGGGGATTGTGTTAAGCAATCCCTATCTTTTGTCCAGATATATTGAGCTTGTCAAAAAATGTCTAACCTCAAAGCTATTCGCGATCGCATTCAATCAGTCAAAAATACCAAAAAAATTACCGAAGCTATGCGCCTCGTAGCAGCAGCTAAGGTACGTCGCGCCCAAGAACAAGTTATCGCCACTAGACCCTTTGCCGATACCCTAGCCCAAGTTCTCTACGGGTTACAAACTCGTTTGAGTCTAGAAGATGTTGACTTACCCCTGTTAAAAGAAAGAGAAGTTAACAAAGTAGCCCTACTGGTAATTTCTAGTGATAGAGGTCTCTGTGGAGGTTATAATGTTAACGTGATCAGAAGGGCTGAACAAAGAGCTAAAGAATTAGAAGCATCAGGAGTAGAATACGAGTTCGTAATCGTAGGACGTAAAGCCAAACAATACCTAGAACGTCGTAATTACCCTATTAACCAAAGCTATTCTAGCTTAGAACAAATTCCCACGGCTTCAGAAGCGGCTCAAATTTCTGATCACCTACTCTCTCTCTTCCTCTCTTTTGCAGTAGATAGAGTCGAGTTGATTTATACTCGCTTCGTCTCTCTGATTAGTTCTCGCCCCGTGATTCAAACACTTTTACCTCTAACTACTCAAGGATTAGAAGTTAAAGACGATGAAATCTTTCGCTTAACTACTCGTCAGGGTGAACTAGATGTAACTAGAGAAACTTACGCAGCTCAAGTAAAGGTTTTCCCTAAAGATATGATCTTTGAACAAGATCCAGTACAGATTCTAGATGCACTCTTACCTCTGTATTTGAATAATCAACTTTTAAGAGCGTTACAAGAATCAGCAGCAAGTGAACTAGCAGCGAGAATGACCGCGATGAGTAGCGCTTCTGATAACGCTTCGGATTTGGTGAAAACTTTGACTCTATCCTATAATAAAGCTAGACAAGCCTCTATTACCCAACAAATCCTAGAGGTAGTAGCAGGAGCTGAAGCTCTCTAGTTAGGAACATATGCCCCCAAATCGTGTTAGAATCGATCAACAGCAAGCAGAACTAGTTAAATCATTGCTCAGTGAAAGTGGTAATACTGCACCTTTTCAAACTTACGCTGATGTACTAGTTTTTGCTGCTGCCTTGGGGGTAAGATATCAATGGCGGACTCCCATCACTACAACCGCTAAAGAACCAACCCCAATTAATCTCGATATTTTTGTCTCCCGTGGTTATGATTGGCTTATACAATTAATAGCGATCGCCACAACCAATAACCCTAAGATTCTTTCCCTCTACGATAACGAAGCAGAAAACGAACGCTTGCGTATTTTTGAAGAGTATGCTAATGGCGGGTTAATTAAATTACGGGATGAATTAAAAGGATCAGTAGATTATTCCGAAACAATTGCTCTATTGCTTAATCAAGAGAGACATAAACAATCAGAAACCGTAGGAGAGTTTGATTTAACTCGTTTTTTGTAGGTTAACAACGTATATTATGAAATGGTGGCAAAGACTCAAGAAAAACTCTCTAGCACGTTTAGGGGCAATAGTTTTATTATGTTTCTACGCGATCGTCATTGGTGCGGATTTTTTTGCTCCCTATGATCCCTATACTCCTCAAATCGATGGTTCATTATTACCACCTACAAAAATTTTCTGGCGTAACTTTCAACCTCATGTATATCCTACCACCCTCGGTCCTACTAATCTAGAAACAGGAGACAGAGAATTAACCAGAGACTATACACAACCTTCACCAATTCGACTATTCGTTAAAGGAAGAAGCTATAACTTTCTAGGATTAACATTAGATCGCCATTTATTCGGTACAGTAGGATCGGGCTATCTCAATCTTCTCGGTACAGATGAACAAGGTAGAGATCAACTGAGTCGTTTAATCTACGGTGGGAGAATCAGTCTTTTTGTGGGTATTGTTGGTATCACTATTTCTTTTCCCCTCGGTATGTTGATTGGGGGTATCTCTGGTTATTTTGGTGGGGTAGTAGATGCAATTTTAATGCGACTAGCAGAAGTGTTGATGACTATCCCTGGAATCTATTTACTGGTAACTTTAGCTGCGGTATTACCTCCAGATTTGACAAGCACCCAAAGATTTTTACTGATTGTCTTAATTACTTCTTTGATTAGTTGGGCCGGATTAGCTAGAGTTACTCGTGGACAGGTATTAACTATTAAAGAACAAGAATTTGTACAAGCAGCTAGATCTATGGGTGCTAGACCATTATATCTGATTATTCGTCATATTTTGCCTCAAACCGCTAGTTATATGATTATTTCCGCTACTTTAGCTATACCTGGATTTATTATCGCTGAATCAGTTCTGAGTTTAATCGGACTAGGTATTCAACAACCAGATCCAAGTTGGGGAAATTTACTCTCTTTAGGTACTAATGCTTCTATTCTCGTCTTACATCCCTGGTTAATTTGGCCCCCTGCTTTGGTGATTATTCTCACTGTACTTGCTTTTAATCTACTCGGAGACGGTTTGAGAGATGCCTTAGATCCTCGTGATTAATTAGAGTCTAATATTATAATAAAAATAACCGTTTTCTCCAAGAATAATGACTAATCGAGCAAAACAACCCTTTTTTCGTCTTTTAGCCTATACTAAACCTTATAATAAAGTTATTTGGCGCGCTACTATTTGTTCTGTCCTGAATAAAGTTTTTGATCTCGCTCCACCCGCTTTAATTGGTATGGCTGTAGATGTAGTGGTTCAACAAGAACATTCTCTACTAGCTCGATTTGGTATCACTAATGTTGTTCAACAACTACTATTTATCTGTTTTCTCTCTTTGATTATCTGGAGTTTAGAGTCTATCTTTGAATACGCTTATGAGCGATTATGGCGTAATTTAGCACAACAAATCCAAAATGATTTACGTATCCATGCTTATAGTCACTTACAAGAATTAGATTTAGCTTATTTTGAAGAAAGATCTACGGGTGGATTGTTAGCGATTCTTAATGATGATATTAACCAGTTAGAAAGATTTTTAGATATCGGTGCTAATGAGATTTTACAAGTATTGACAACAGTAGTAGTCATTAGTCTGGCTTTTTTTGTGATTACTCCTGATACCGCTTGGATGGCGATGTTGCCAATACCTCTAATTTTCTGGGGATCTTTGGCTTTTCAAAAGTTATTAGCACCTCGTTACGCTGAAGTTAGAGAGAAGGTAAGTTCTTTAAGTAGTCGTCTCAGTAATAATTTAAGCGGGATTACTACGATTAAAAGTTTTACTACTGAAACTTACGAAATTGAACGACTCACACAAGAAAGCGAAGCTTATAGTGTCAGTAATCGTAGAGCGATCGCCTTGAGTGCTGCTTTTATCCCTTTAATTCGGATTTTCATTTTAATTGGATTTTTGGCTATACTCTTTTTTGGGGGGATAGAAGTAATTGAGGGTAAACTAGCAGTAGGTAGCTATAGTGTCCTAGTTTTTCTGACCCAACGATTATTATGGCCTTTGACTCGTTTAGGACAAACTTTGGATTTATATCAAAGAGCTATGGCTTCTACTAATAGGGTACTAGATTTACTCGATACACCCTTAACGATTCATTCGGGATCTCAATCTTTACCTGTAGAAACTGTCAAAGGGGAAATTAAGTTAATTAATCTGAGTTTTGCTTATCAACCAGGTTTAAAGGTACTAGATAATATCTCTCTAGAAATACCCGCGGGTAAAACTATTGGGATTGTGGGATCTACAGGTTCGGGAAAAAGTACTCTGATTAAACTAATTTTACGACTATACGAAGTTAGTCAGGGACTAATTACTTTAGACGGTTATGATATTCAAGATATTTGTTTAAGAGATTTACGTCGTGCTATTGGGTTGGTTAGTCAGGATATCTATTTATTCCATGGTACAGTACAGGAAAATATCGCCTATGGTAGTCCAGTGGCTAGTTTAGAAGAGATTATCCAAGCTGCTAAAATAGCCGAAGCTCACGAGTTTATTTTACAATTACATAGGGGTTATGATACTATTGTTGGGGAAAGAGGACAAAAACTTTCGGGAGGACAAAGACAGAGAATAGCGATCGCTCGTGCTTTGTTAAAAAATCCCCCTATTCTGATTCTAGATGAAGCAACCTCCGCGGTAGATAATGAAACTGAAGCGGCAATATCTCGTTCTCTAGAAAAGATTACTTGTAATCGAACCACTATAGCGATCGCCCATCGTCTCTCCACTATTCGTCACGCTGACTGGATTTATGTCCTCGAATATGGAAGAATCGTCGAAGAGGGTCATCATGAGTACTTAATCGCTTTAAATGGTATCTATGCTAATCTCTGGAGAGTGCAAACTGGTAGTAGAAGTTCTGTCTTTAAAGCGTAGCGATTCCTTTACCTGCTAACCAACCTGTTGTCCAAGCATTTTGAAAGTTAAAACCTCCTGTCACTCCATCTATATCAAGAATTTCTCCTGCAAAATATAAACCTCGACAGATTTTACTTTCCATGGTTTTAAAATTGATTTCAGGGAGACTAACTCCTCCACAGGTAACAAATTCTTCCTTAAATACTCCTTTTCCTTGAATTTGAAAACGTCCTTGAGTTAATTCTTGACTAAGTTGTTGGATTTTTTGTTTAGATAATTCAGTCCAAGTGGTGGTGGAGGGAATACCTGTTACTTCAATTATACGTTGCCATAATCTTTTAGGTAATTCTAGGGGAGAAAAAGACTGTACCCGTTTTTTAGCTAAAGAGGTTTTTAATTGTAGTAATTTCTCTTTGAGAGATTCGGGATTTTCTGGAGGTAACCAGTTAATAACTACCGACATTTGATAATTATGTTCAGAGAGTATTCTAGCACCCCAAGCGGAGAGTTTTAAAACCGCAGGTCCACTTAAACCCCAATGAGTGATTAAAATTGGTCCTGTTTGAGTGATTTTGCCTTTTTCTGAGTTAAGAGTGATGGTAGCGTTAGTAACGCTTAATCCTGCCAATCCTTGTAAACGTTGATCTTTAATAGTTAAGGTAAACAAAGAGGGTACGGGTGGTTGGATCTGGTGACCGAAATGTTGAGCAAAACGATAACCTGATGGGTTACTTCCCGTAGCAAGTAAGAGGCGATCGCAGTCTATTTGTTTACCGTTATTTAATTCTAAAGTAAAGCGGTTGTTAATGTGCTTAACTACTTTGACACTAGTATTAGTTACTAATTTTACTCCTGCTTTAGTGGCGCTGTTTAGTAAACAATCGATAATGGTTTGTGAGTCATCAGTTACGGGAAAAATTCGCCCATCTGTTTCGGTTTTTAGTTTTACTCCTCTAGCTGTAAACCAAGCTATCGTATCTTGAGGTTGAAAGCGAGTAAATGCGCCTGTCAAGGTTCGACCTCCTCTAGGGTAATATTGTATTAACTCAGCAGGTTGGAAACAGTGATGAGTAACATTACAACGACCTCCCCCAGAGATTTTGACTTTACTTAGTAATTGGCGTCCTGCTTCTAATACTGTTACTTGTAGTTCCTTATTTAGTTCAGCACAATGGATCGCCGCAAAGATACCCGCTGCACCTCCGCCAACTACTATTACTTTCATAATTTGTCTAGGAGTCTATCAATAGCGAAATGTTGATTCATTAGTTCTTGAATACATTGTACCTTGATTGGTTCAGAGACTCTGACCCGACCAAATATACTATCTATTATTTCAACAGTAGTTAAAGTATCTAGATTTACTGATAAAATTGGTATTTCTAAGTCTTCAGCACGACTAAGTACAAAAGGTTGAGGGGCCCCTTGACCTGTGAGAATTAAACAATGAGTAGAACTTTCTAGGGCGGCGAGTTGGACATCAGCGCGATCTGCACCTGTTACTATAGCCATATTTTTCCATTTACGGAAATACTCCATAGCCGAGTTAACATTCATAGCCCCAATCGCCAGACTTTCTACCATTAAATCGAGGCGATCGCTACGACAGAGTACTTCTGCTGCTAATTGTTTTTTGATTTCTCTAACGCTAATACTGCGTAGTAGTTCACTTCTAGGTATTAATCCTAAAATCTCTATCCCTTGTTCTGCTAAAAATGGTTCGATAACTTCACTGACTCTTTCCATTTCCGCAATAGGTATATCGTTGATAATTACCCCTAGGAGAGACTCTCCTAAATCTTGTTTAGCTTTGAGTAAAATATCTACTAAACCTAAACGTCGATAAGCTGCTACTAATAAAACCGATGCTTCGATAAAATTAGCCATTTGGGGTACAGACAGATGGAATACTCCCCCTTCCCAAAGATTTCCAGGTCCTTCGATCATTACTAACTCCCCTGAATTTTGCTCTAGAATACTTTGCATTTGTTCAGGGTAATTAGTGGTATCTTTTTTAGCAACAACATCAGCGACATTTTCCCGAGAGAGAAAGATAACGGGAGGAGAAATAGCTTCTGTTGGTAAGGTTAATTGTTCAGCGATTAAATTAAGATCTGCTTCTTGATCGGCTGTTTTTTCTATACCGATTGGTTTAGCGTAACCGATGGCTAAACCTTGTTGTTTGAGTTGTTCACCTAGACCTAATATTGTAGCTGATTTACCACTATAGGCTTCTGTTGAGGCAACGATTAGATAGTTTTTGGTTTTTTTAAGCTTTTTCATCCACAAAATTTAGTAATTTTCTATAAAAATTACGAGGAAAGTCCACTAGACGAGTCCGATCATAATTTATTATCATATCAATCAGATGGTCAACGAGTTCGGAATTTTCTATAGTCATTTCATAACGAAACTCTGCATCTCTTTCAAATTGTAAAGCGCAGCGAGTGAATTCTGACGGTATAGAAGATACTCCCCAAGAAGCGACAAAAGTAATGTTGTCACCTCCTTCGATTTGACGTTCTCCTTCTAAATTGCCTTGTTGATAAAGACTTATAGCCAAAGGTAATACCCTGTGTTTGTCTTTGGAATAATAAGGCATATACATAATGACATCTGATTTACTAGCTGGTCTAAGTTGTTTAAGATTAGTAGCCATAACTGAAAATTAAAAATGATTATACGATGACTATCCTATCCAATTTAGTTAGCGTTGCACCAATGATGGATCGCAGTGATCGCCATTTTCGTTATTTGGTGCGCTTGATTACTCGCTATACTTTACTATACACAGAAATGATTACTACTGGAGCGATTCTTAATGGCGATCGCTCTAAGCTTTTAGACTATTCTCCCGCAGAAAAACCTTTAGTCTTACAATTAGGAGGAGATAACCCAACAGAATTAGCTGAATGTGCTAGAATTGCTCAAGATTGGGGTTATGATCAAGTAAACCTTAACGTCGGTTGTCCTAGTCCTAGAGTCCAAAAAGGTAATTTTGGTGCTTGTTTAATGTTAGATCCTCCTTTAGTAGCTAAAGCAGTTAGGGAGATGAAACAAGCTGTCACCATTCCCGTAACGGTTAAACATCGTATTGGTGTAGATGATCGCGATAGTTACCAAGATTTAGTTAAATTTGTGCAAATTGTTGCTCAAGAAGGTTGCGATCGCTTGACAATCCACGCGCGTAAAGCTTGGTTAAAGGGTTTAAGTCCTAAAGAAAACCGTACTATTCCTCCTTTACGTTATGATTTAGTCTATCATCTCAAAGAAGAATTTCCCCATTTGTCGATTGAAATTAACGGAGGAATTACCCAATTTTCAGCTATTCAAGAACATTTACAAGCAGTAGATGCTGTCATGATTGGGAGAGCAGTTTATGATAATCCTTATCTTTTAGCTAGGGTAGATGGGGAAATCTACGGTGATAGCTTCTCTATTCCCACCCGTCAACAGGTAGCAGCTGAGATGTTACCCTATATTGAATCCCAACTCCATAGGGGTGTTAGACTTAATTCCATTACGCGTCATTTACTTAATTTATTTACTGGTACACCAGGTAGTAAAGCTTGGAAACGATACATTACCGAAAATGCTCATCTTGAGGGTGCTAATCAAAATGTTATTATCCAAGCTTTAACTTATGTTAGGATTGCTTTAGTAGGTTGAACTTGTCAACCCACCCCAACCACCACCACCAGGGGTTGCGATGACGACAACATCTCCTTGATTGATGGTGATTATAGTTGTACCTACTAATTCTTCTACAGTACCATCTGAGCGCTCTAAGTAGTTATGTCCTGTTAAACCAGGATTACCACCTTCAAGACCAAAAGATGGGATAACACGACGACTAGAAAGAATACCCCCTGTCATTGAGCGTAAGAAGCGGAGACGACGAATTACCCCATTACCACCATTATAAAGCCCTTGACCACCACTATGGGGACGAATGCTAAAACTCTCTACTAGTACAGGAAAACGTAATTCTAACACTTCGGGATCTGTGAGACGAGAATTGGTCATATGGCTGTGTATGGCGTCTGTACCTGCAAAATGAGGTCCTGCTCCTGATCCTCCACAAATGGTCTCATAATATTGATACTGGTCATCTCCAAAGGTAAAATTATTCATTGTTCCCTGAGAAGCTGCCATCGCTTTTAATGCACCATAGAGACAATCGGTAATAATCTGGGAGGTTTCTACATTTCCTGCGACTACAGCTGCGGGATATTGGGGGTTTAACATACTCTGTTCGGGAATAATGATCTCTAGGGGTTCGAGACAACCGCTGTTGAGGGGTATATCATCATTAACTAAGGTTCTAAATACGTAGAGTACGGCTGCTTTACATACTGCTGTTGGTGCATTAAAATTATCTGGTAATTGAGGTGATGTCCCTGTAAAGTCAATTTTAGCGGTGCGATCGCTTTGATTAATCTCTATGTTTACTTTAATTTGCGCACCATTATCTAATTGACAACTAAATTCGCCGTTGTTAAGTTGGGCGATCGCCTTGCGCACACATTCAGCCGCGTTAGCTTGGATATGCTGCATATAAGCTTTAACCATTTCTAACCCATAATGTTGTACTAATTTTTGCAGTTCTTGTACACCTTTTTGATTAGCTGCTATTTGGGCTTGTAAATCGGCGATATTTTGCTTGAGATTGCGTACAGGGTAGGGATGATGGGTTAGAAGCTCTCTTAATTCTTGTTCTTGCCAAATTCCCGCTTTAACTAGTGGGAAATGGTCGATTAATACCCCTTCTTCGGTTATGTTAGTGCTAGTTGGTGGCATAGAACCAGGTGTTATACCACCTATATCAGCGTGATGTCCTCGGGAAGCTACATAAAAATCTGGGGAATTATTCTCTAAAAAAACTGGGGTAATGACGGTGAGATCTGGTAAATGAGTTCCCCCATTATAGGGATTATTGAGTAAGTAAACGTCCCCTGGTTGGAGATGATCTCCTTGAGTTTGGATTAAACTGGAGATACTCTCACTCATTGAACCAAGATGGACGGGTATATGAGGTGCATTAGCGACTAATTGTCCTCTACTATCAAAGATAGCACAAGAAAAGTCTAATCTTTCTTTGATGTTGACTGAATAACTGGTATTTTGTAGGGTAGTCCCCATTTGTTCAGCGATCGCCCGAAAGAGATTATTAAAGATTTCTAACCACACTGGATCAGGTGTAGAGAGATGATTACTAGTTACCTTTAATTGTTGATTATCCTGAGTCTTACCTAAAATTAAATACTGTTGGGGATTGATTTGCGCTTCCCATCCTGGTTCAACCATATTAGTCCCCGTAGCTTCAATAATTAAAGCAGGTCCTGTTATTTCCACTCCTGGTGCTAATTTTTCTCGTAGATAAACTGGGGTATCGTACCAACGGTTAGCGGTATATACTTTTACTATTGTTTCTGGGGTTGAACTTTTGCTCGTTTCTGTATTTAACTCCGAGATAGCTACAGAATCGTTAGGATAGATTAACTCTAGAGATACTGCTTCTACTACTAAGGGTTTATCGGGAATGGTAAAACCGTAACGTTGTTGATATTCTGCTAAAAATTTGGCTTTAGCTGCTGCTAGGCTAGTAAAATTAACTATTAAGGCTGAATCTGTACCCTCGTATTTGAGATGGATTCTGAGGATAGTTTCTCTAGTTTGACTACCACCACCTTGTTGATTTAATTCTGTGGTTGCTTCTGCTAGAAGATTTGCCCAAACTGACTCTAATTCTGGTAAGATTGCAGGAGATAAGGGAGCTTCGATGGTTTTTTCTCGCAATACCCGAATGTCGGCTAACCCAATTCCATAAGCTGAGAGTACTCCCCCATAGGGATGAATGACTATTTCTGGTATTCCTAATGCTGAAGCAATTAAACAAGCGTGTTGTCCTCCTGCTGCCCCAAAACTACAGAGGGTATATTCCGATAAATCATATCCTTTTTCGAGAGAGATTTTTTTGATCGCATTCGCCATTTTAGCTACAGCGATCGCCAAGAATCCTGAAGCTATTTCTTCTTCATTGCGATTATCGCCAATCTCTTCTACAAGTTGTTTAAATTTTTCTTTAACTATAGCTACGTCTAGGGGGGAGTTTCCTTCTTTTCCTAATACCTGTGGAAAAAATTCGGGTTGCAGTTTTCCCACCATTACGTTACAATCAGTAATAGTCAAAGGTCCACCTTTTCCATAAGCTGCAGGACCTGGATTAGCCCCCGCTGAAGCAGGACCTACCCGATAACGTCCTCCTTCATAATAGACTAAAGATCCTCCACCTGCTGCTACGGTGTGAATAGACATCATGGGAGTGCACATACGCACTCCTGCTACCAGGTTTGCTAAACTACGTTCATATTCTCCTGCGTAGTGACCAACGTCTGTGGAAGTTCCCCCCATATCAAAGGTAACTATTTTGTTATAACCCGCTAAAAGACTAGTTTTTACTGCTCCTACTATACCTCCTGCAGGTCCTGAGAGAATACTATCTTTTCCTTGGAAGTTTTTAGCTGCTACTAAACCTCCATTAGACTGCATAAATAACAGTTTATCTTCTGTATCTTTGCCTAAATTACTGATAAACTGGTCAATGTAACGTTGTAAAATTGGTGAGAGATAAGCATCGACTACGGTAGTGTCTCCTCTGGTGACTAGTTTAATAAGAGGACTAACTTTGTGTGAGACTGATACTTGAGTAAAATTGAGTTGACGGGCGATCGCTGCGATGATTTCTTCGTGTTGACTATAACGATAAGCGTGTAGTAAGACTATGGCGCAACTTCTGAACCCTTCTTGATAAGCTAAGGTTAAATCTTTGCTTATTTGTTCTCGATTAACAGGTATTAATTCTTCTCCTGTAGCGCTGTAGCGTTCTTCTACTTCAATAACCTTACTGTAGAGCATTTCTGGTAAGATTATTTCTCGGGCGAATAAATCGGGGCGATTCTGGTAAGCTATCCGTAAAGCATCTTTAAACCCTTTGGTGATAACTAATACCGTTGCTTCTCCTTTTTTTTCTAATAAAGCATTAGTAGCTACAGTTGTCCCCATTTTAATCTCGGCGATCGCTTCAGAGGGTATAGTTTCTGTGGGAGATATCCCTAGGATACGTCTAATTCCCTCTTGGGGTGCGTCTGAATATTGTTGGGGGTTTTCTGAGAGGAGTTTTTTGACGATTATTTTACCATCGGGACTTTTAGCGACAATATCTGTAAAAGTACCACCGCGATCTATCCAAAATTCCCAACCTGTAGTCATAATTTTTGAGAAAAATAATTTAAATTATATTCTTAATTGTATCCTTTATTTTACCTAATGTATGTCTCCAAGTATAAGGACGAAAAACAATACATCTCCTTGAATGAGGTATCCATGCTCTTAATTTGTTAGCATCTTTGTTAATGAGTCTAGCAATTTTTTTATATTACCAGAATAAGCGTGTAAAATCTTAGCAGGTTCTTGTAAAGTATTAATAAAACAGAATCTAGTATTCCATTCAGTAGATAGTGGATAAAATCTGGTCTGAGAATACATTAAAGCTTGTGTGCATGATGTTTGATCACTTTCTCGAATTTGAGGATTTTTAGCTAATTTTTCAGAATAAATTTTCAACCATTCTTGAAAAAAGTAATCATTAACCTCATTTTTCTTAAAAAAGATAACTCCAGTATTTACAGGTTTACAATCAATTCTCTCTCCTGAAGGTAAAGAAGGATAATAGGTATCAGGAGGATCTAAAGTCATAGATACATCAAAATAGTCTAAAATACTAAATCCCGACTCAATATCATTGACAAAAAAGGTATCAGTATCAACAAACAGAGTTTTCTGATAAGGAGATAATCTGTATAGATATTTAGTTTTAAATAGTAAACCTTCATTTCTACAGGCAACGATTTCATTAACTAAAATAATCTGGTCAAACAATTCCTGTTGCGATGGTTTGATATTGCAAGCTATTGATATTTTTAAAGCAGAATTAATTTGTTTTAAACTGACTGCTGAGTTACAAGCTTCATCAACGTATTTTTGACCTGCTGCAACATAAAAAACTCCACAATCGTTATTTTTCATGATTTTATGTCAAACTTTAGATTTTTTTAAAGGCGGCACCCAGATTCGAACTGGGGGATAAAGGATTTGCAGTCCTCTGCCTTACCACTTGGCCATGCCGCCATTTTTTCTAGCTTTTCTATTTTAGCACAATAAGTGGCATTTTGCCAAAGAATTATTTGACAGGGGTTAGGTTTTAGGTTTTAGGTATTAGGTTTTAGGGGTTAGGGGTTATTCTGAATGCGCGAATTAAGAATTAAGAATTAATTATTTTTTCGCACATTCACTCGTTCTACATTCTTCATTCCCCGTCTCCCCATCTCTCCATCTCCCCACACTTTCGCAATTATCTAATTCCTCTTTCTCGTTTAAATTGTTCAATACCCTCATTTAACTCCTCAGAAGATGCTCTGGTAATCAGATAAGCTCTAAATGGTTGATTAGTGCTTAAATAGTCTAAATAAGCAGATTGTAGAAAAACTTCGTATTCAGCATCACCTACAAGGTGTCTTTGCAAAAAAGCCAATGTTGTAGCCCTAGTATATTTATGTAATAATTCAGGTGGGGGTAGGGTAATATTGATATGAGCTTGAATGAGATTGTTAAAATCAGCATCTATTTTAGAAAAATCAACATGAGCTTGTCCTTCTTGTAAGAGTAAATACTTCTTGTCGGTGGTTAACCAAGGAAAAGAACTCACTTGTTCAAAGATAAAAGGTGTAGCGGGGTCAAAATTACCAGCTGCGATAAACACAGGAACAGAGATTTTAGCTAATCCTGACGGACCAAAAACAGCACTATTAACGGGATTAGCAGCATATACCGCAGCTATACGCTCATCTTGAAAGTTATATTCTTTTCTGTCTAATTCTAAGGCTCTACATTGTAACAATAAAGAAGTATTACCAGTCATTCTAGTTAAATCACATTCTTGCTCAAGATGGTTAAAATCAATAGTAGCTCCTGCTAAAGCTAAAATATTGTAACCACCAAAGGAATGACCAAATAGTCCGACTCTAGTTAGTTCTAATTTACCGTTGAATTGACTTTGGTTGCGTTTTTCGAGTTCGTCAAGGACAAAACTAATATCAAGTGGGCGATCGACAAATTCTTCAGTGATGGGTAGCGATCGCGTCAAACCATCAAGTAAATTTTCTACTTGAGTAAAATCACTACCTCGATGTTGGGGAATAGCCACTAAATAACCATAAGAAGCTAAATAAGTAGCTATCCAGCCAAAATCTTCTGGGGGTGATCCTAAACCATGAGAAATAATGACTACAGGGGTATCGGGATTTAATTCACCTTGGGGATAGTAAACTAAAACGCGGAAAGAGCGATCGCGACTAGGATCAGTAAGCATCCAGGTTTCTTGAGTTACTCTGTACTCCCCGGGTTGAGTAAGGTCAGGAAGTTGACTATAATCAACAGTAGGTGTCATCTGGATTTCTTGTGAGGCTAATCTGATTATTTCTTCACTAAATAAGATAGTGGCGTCAACAACAGTATTAATGCGATCGACCATATCTTGTAATTCCCGAACGTTAATCTCAATATTGACAGGAAGTTCACGTAAAAACCCGATGAAACTTAGACCTTCAGGATCAAAAGCAGCGTTGATTAATGCACCACGAAGAGGAAATTTACCGTTACTACCTCCCTGGATATTGATAATATGTCCTAAACGTGAGAGAAAATCTTCTCCGAGACGACTATTTAAAAGACGAGACAAACGAACTGGATCTACTTTTATGCTTTGATTGAGTCTTTCTTGAAAAGCGATTGTTTCCTCTTCTGTAGCATCAGCTAACCTGAGATAAAAGTCCAAATCAGGATTAATTGTCCCAGATTCGGCAAATTCTGTTAAAGAGTCGATACTCAAGGAGAGTCTGACGGGAGTATAGAGAAACAAGATATCTTCAGCAGCGACAGTAGATGTTGCTGTAACTGTATTTAATACTAAACCTGAAACAAAAGAAGCTAAAATAGCAGTTGTTTTACTGAAAATAGACATAAAAATTTAATTAAGGATGTTATAAATTATAATGGGGATGGATGCTTAATATATATTGGTTAATTGATGAATTCAGAAGAATTCCCTAAATTAGATAACTTATCTACCTCTGAAGAGATCACCGAATTATCTCTAGATACTCCTGATAATCCCTTGAGCGAATCTGAGGATGATTCACCAAAAGTAACAACAACTCCAGAGTCAGAAACCCTGACTCTTCTCCAAACTCAAAAAGACAATCTCCTAGAGGAAATAAATAGCTTACAAGAGCAGAAAAAACAATTACAAGCTAGTGTAAATCGTTTAGTCGAAGAAGGTTTAGTAGAATTAGAACAACGAAAACAAGCTTTATTGATTACTATTGAACAATTAGAACGTCGTCGCGATCGCATTGAACAAGAAATGCGTAGTAACTTCGCGGGAGTATCTCAAGAATTAGCGATTAGAGTACAAGGATTTAAAGACTATCTAGTAGGTAGTTTACAGGATTTAGCAGCTAGTGCAGAACAATTGGAATTATCCCGCTTAGATAGTTGGGAATCACCACCAGAAGCCAATATCAGAGAACCAAGTACACCCCAGTTTAGTCAACAAGCTTTTAAAAAAGAGAAACAACAGATTAAACAGTTAATCGAACAATATCGTAATCGTCCTGATTATTATGGACCACCTTGGCAATTGAGACGCACTTTTGAACCAATTCACGCCGAAAGAGTAGAAAATTGGTTTTTTAATCAGGGTGGAAGAGGTGCAATTCGTTCTATGGGATCGCGGTTACAAAATATTTTAGTAGCTTCAGCGGTTATTGCTATCCTTTCGCAAATCTACGGCGATCGCAGTAAAAACTTAATTCTAGCAGATAGTCCCGAAAGACTCGGAGAATGGCGCAGGGGTTTACAAGATTGTCTAGGGATATCTCGCAGCGATTTTGGACCAAGTCGGGGTATCGTTTTATTTGAAAATCCCGAAGCTTTAGCCCAAAAAGCAGAAAGATTGGTAGAAGATCAAGAACAACCTCTGATTATTATCGACGAAATGGAAGAAAAAGTTAGTCTATCTCTGTTACAATTCCCCTTGTGGTTAGCTTTTGCACCTGAGCCACAATCAGCGTCTAGTTATAATTATCTCTATTAGGGGGATTTTATGCTTACGAAGCTACTCGTAGCTATAGGATTAGTCTTACTTGGTTATCTACTCGGTTCAATTCCTACAGGTTATTGGATAGCTAAATATCTCAAAGGTATCGATATTCGGGAAGTTGGTTCTGGCTCTACTGGAGCTACAAACGTATTAAGAAGTGTTGGCAAAACAGCAGCGCTAATCGTCTTTGTAGTAGATTTGACTAAAGGGATGATCGCGATCGCTCTTATCCCCTTTTTCAATCAAATCATACCCCCTACTTGGCAAACTTGGTTAATAGTAGCGGTAGGATTAGCGGCGATTATCGGTCATAGTAAATCTATTTGGTTAAACTTTCAAGGGGGAAAATCTGTCGCTACTAGTTTAGGAGTATTTTTGATCATTAATCCCATAGTAGCTTTAGGGTGTCTAGGAGTTTTTCTGATCGTCCTAGGTATCTCTAGAATAGTCTCTTTAAGTTCTATTTGTGGAGCGATCGCCCTGAATATTTTCATGATCACCCTACAACAACCCCCGGCTTATATCTTGCTAGGGGTAATAGCAGGTATTTACGTGATTTGGCGACATCAAACCAATATAGAGAGAATTCTAGCAGGTACTGAACCAAAACTAGGAGAAGCTTCTACCTCAATCTAATCTATCTATCAGGAAGAGAAAACTACTAACATCTCGTAAAGGTTGAGTCAGCACATTAAACGCTGCAAAGACTTTACCTAATACAGTACGACCTATTACGATAACATCACCATCTTGTAAAGGAACTGCATAAGAAATGTCTCCTCTGAGGAGTCTTCTCACATTAATACTCTGAGTTACAACCTGTCCTCTTTCGGGGTCAAACCTCAATAAAGTAACATCAGTCACGTTAACTCGGAGAGTATCTACAAGAGGAACAGCAGCCAGAATATCGAGGAAATTACTGCCATTAGGTAAAGCGAGATTTTGTAAAATTTGACCCGAAGGCTCTACAGGAGCTAAAACCCTAACTGTTATGTCTTGTACTGGTAAAGTACTTCTTGCAACTAAAACTCTGTCATAATCTTGGGTATCGCCAGTTTCTAAACGAGAAACGATAACGGTATCTCCCCCTTGTAGGGGGATTTTGGGAACTGGAGCTCCAGTAATTAGAGGAGTATATAAATCTACTCTTTCTTCAATAACAGTACCATCAAAAAGGGTACGACGCACAATTACTTTTCTTAAATCAGCGGTTTCTTTTGTTCCTCCCGAAATAACCAAAATATCATTTAAAAGGGTTGCACTATCCACGGTATAAAATCCAGGTCGCGCGATTTCTCCAATCATCGTCACACTCACAGGACGAGGTGCAGCTAAAACAGCAAATACTATCGGTTCGGTAAGTAAAAAGCGATTACCCAATTCAGAACTGACTTTTCTTTCTACTTCTTCTAAGGTTAAACCTGCGATATTGACTCGACCTAAAATCGGTATAACAATATTCCCTTCGATATCAATTGGACCGATAAAATTAAATTCGGGGAATTGTTCTACGTTGATAGACACCACATCATCTACATCCAAACGATAGACACTAAATTTTCTGGAGGTATCATCTTCTCTAGGAGGAAAGACACGACTACTAGGGATAGGGTTAATTAAACTAAAAGTTGGATTAGGTGGAGTTGTTGGGGTGGGTGTTCCTTTCGCTGGTTTGGGTAGAGAAAAGGACTGTTGTGCTAGGCTTAAACTAGGGAAAAGGGTATATTGAGTTAAGCAAAGTACAGCTACTTGTAAGGCGATCGCAGAAGATTTTAAGATTAGAGATGGACGTTGCATTATATTCATAGACAATCACTACTTTAGCTTTTTAGTTTATAACAATTTCTCAGTTTACCCTTTTCCTAGGTATTTTAGCGTCTAAAGCAAAAAACTGATTATTAGATAAATAGCTGCTACTGTCAACTGTATTAACATCAACGGAAACCCATATTTAAAGAAGGTTTTAAAACTAATTTTTTGACCATGTTGTTCAGCTATTCCCGCGGCGACAATATTAGCAGAAGCTCCCACTAACGTACCATTCCCCCCTAAAGTAGCTCCGAACATCATCGCATAAAATAGGGGTAAAACTTCTGGGGGAAATGATCCGCTATAATTGTGAGCGAGAATTTCTGAACCTGCTAAACCTACTGTAACTAAATGTTGTTTTAATAGGGGTATCATTGCTACTACTAAGGGAATATTAGGAACTAAATTAGATAATAATCCCACAATAAATAGTAGTAATAAAGAACCCACAAAAACATTTTTACCAATTATGAATGATAAAGTTCCTGATAAACTACTAATAACTTCTGTTTTCTGTAACCCTCCAATTAAGACAAAAATAGACATAAAAAACAGTAGAGTACTCCAATCTACATCTCGCAAAATATTCTGAACTGTATCAATTTTGCTATGATGAGCTAATAATAATGCCAAAGTTGCACCCATTAAAGCTACAGCAGCAGGAGAAATCGGGACAACAAATGATTCTCCTATCACGAAAAATACTAACACAAATAGCATAATTACTCCACCCATAGCTAACACTCTAGGATGATTAATTTGAGGATGGGGTAAGTCTTCTAAATGTCTATATTTAGTTCGCCACATTTTTTTAAATAATATGGGTAACATTAAGCAGATCACAATTACTGCTAGTATTCCTCCTAAACTAAGTCTTTGCATATATTCTAAGAAACTAAGATTAATAGAATGTCCGACAATAAAAGTAGCTGGATCTCCTACTAAGGTTAATAAACCTGCACTGTTAGAGACTAAGACCATTAAGATTAGTAACGGTACAAAATTGATCCCTAAATCTTGAGCTAGTGGTGGAATAACTGGAGCTAATAACATTACTGTGGTTGCATTAGGTAAAACCGAACAAACCACCGTAGTCACCAGGACAATTCCTATTAATAATAATTTACCTGAACCTTTAGCAAATAAAATAATTTGTGTCGCCAAATACTCAAATATTTTAGTAGGTTCAAACGCCCTGATTAAGACCATAACCCCAAAGAATAAAGCTAAGGTAGCGTAACTAAAGCTGATATATTCTACCGCTTCTTGTAAAGTCATTACGTGAGTAAAAACTAAGATTAATGCTCCTAATAAACCTGCAATAGTTAGATGCAATTTATCGAAAATAATTACACCAATTACTATCATAAAGGTAACAATTGATATCACAGCTGGTAAATTATTAATCATTTCCATAATTTCACCTTAATTGCTAATGGTACAAAATATTCAAGAATTAGCCATAAACAGGATTTAAAAAAATGCTTATGACGATATTGTTAGCTTTATTTGCTAAATTAATAAATAATTATCTCCCTCCTTAAGAAAGGGTGGACATAACAGAGCTATTGATAATTAATTAAAATTTGTGAGTAATTCCCGACATAAACAACGTCTCCAATCAAAAGGTATGGTAAGCACAGGGTGAAACCCTTACAGTTACGAGCGATTTGACTGACTTTATCAAGACATTGTTTGTGTAATGTAGTGATATTGTCGTCTTCCCTCTTTGCCTACGAAGTTAGCTGACGGGCTAGGATTGAGAGATATCCTTCTTTAACTTTGGTTAAAAATAAGCCCCAAAATTGGTTCCTCCGCTCCTGATTCAGGATTAAGCAGACTATTTTATAAATAACCTAAGTATAACAGTTATTTTTATAAATGTCTATGGCTAAAATATATATTAATGAACTGAGGCTAAAAATGTGTTAGTAGATAATCGCGCTGGGGTTAGAAAAGTTTTACTGATAACCCTCTTTCTCAACATCCTAGTTGTGTTATTAAAAGGGGTAATAGGTTGGATTACTGGTTCTTTAAGTTTACAAGCAGATGCTTTACATAGTGCCACAGATGGCGCTAGTAATGTTCTCGGTTTAGTAACCAATAGCTTATCCTCACCCTACCCTGATCGAGATCATCCCTATGGACATCAGAAATATGAAGCTGTTGGTGCTTTAGCTATTGTTGCTTTTTTGGCTATTGTTAGTTTTGAAATTCTTCAAGGTGCAATCAAGAGAATTTTTGAGGGGATTACAGAAGTTAATATTGGACCTACCGAGTTATGGATATTATTAATAGTTTTGGGTATTAATATTTTTGTGACTTTTTATGAAAGGTCTGTAGGAAAACGTTTAGGAAGTAGAATTTTAATCGCTGATGCTGAACATACTATGAGTGATGTTTGGGTGACAATTACGGTTTTAGCTGGTTTAATCGGGATTTGGCAAGGAAATGCTCTGGGTTTTCCACAGTTACAGTGGTTGGATGTAATTTTGTCTTTTCCTGTGGCTTTTTTGGTGTTTAAAAGCGCTTGGACCGTATTAAAAGAGAATTTACCCTGGTTAGTGGATGAAGTAGCGATCGCTCCTGAATCTATCTATGAGTTAGTGATGCAAGTTCCAGGAGTAGTTAATTGTCATGAGATCGCTTCTCGCGGTGTGGTAGGAAGACAAGTTTTTATTGAAATGCACTTAATTGTTAAAGCAGAAGATGTAGAAACTGCTCATCAAATAACTGAAGAGGTGGAAAGGAGGTTAGAGCAAAAATATGCACCAGTAAGGGTTATGATTCATGTTGAACCTCCAGACTATCGTTCTGAAGCTATTACGTTTTGATCCCTCCCCGAGACCTTAAAATTAAGTAAATGAAATTTGCCTCTGTTATTCGTAAATTACCACTGCGAGTAGTCTTAATTGCTCCTTTTGTAGTTCAAATTGTCACCACCGTAGGATTAGTGAGTTATTTATCTTATAAAAATGGACAAGCAGCGATCAATGACTTAGCTAATCAGTTAATGGTAGAAACAGGCGATCGCATTGAAGAGAATTTAACTAATTATCTAGCTATTCCCGAAAAAATTAATCAGAGTAACGCTGCAGCTTTAAAACTTGGCATTTTAGACCCAAATAATCTTACACAAATTCAAGAGCTATTTTGGGAACAAATGCACATTTACTCTGAAGTAAGCGGCATAATGATTACTACTGAGAATAACGATTTTGTAATTATAGAGCGTAGTCAAGATAACGAAATCTTTCTAAGGATATTTAATGAATCAACCGCAGGAATGTTAAATAACTATCTACTCGATAGCGAAAGTAACCCTATTAAAATGACTGCTAGTTACCCCTATGATCCTCAGAATGCTCCACCACAAGATCCTTGGTATACAGCTACTCAAAAAGCTCAAGATTCCTTATGGAGACATACAATATCAGCACCGAAAGGTCATGAACAACCTATCATTATCCTAGCTAACTTTAGAGCTTTTTATGATCAAAATAATCAATTTGCTGGGATTATAGCTGTAAGCTTTTACTTAGAGAAAATTAACAAATTCTTAGAAAGTCTAGATATTGGTAAAACAGGAGAAGCGTTTATTATTGATCAGGAAGGATTTTTAATCAATACTTCTACTGGGGAGAAAACTTTTGATGAAACACCCCAATCTAATCAAGCGGAAAATGTTCAGGTCACAAACCGTCGTCAAAAAACTAGTGATAGTGAGAACTTACTTACTCAAGCTGTGGGTAATTTATTAGAAACCAAGTTAACCAAATTAACAACTCTTAACCAGAGTCAAAACTTAACTATTAACTTAAATAATCAAGGTTATTTCCTGAGAATTAAACCTACTCAATCGGAACAAGGATTGCAATGGTTTATTGTGATTGCTATTCCTGAAGAAGATTTTATGCAGGAAATCAATGAGCAGAATCGCACTACTATTTTCTTATCACTTTTAACTTTATTAATAGCTATTATATTAGGAATTCTGACAGCTAGTTGGGTAACTCAACCTATCTTAACCTTAAATGAAGCTTCTAAAGAGATTGCTCAAGGCAACTTTTACAAACATATACCCCAAGATAGAGAAGATGAATTAGGAGAATTAACCACTTCTTTTAATCTTATGGCAAAACAACTGCAAGAATCCTTTGAAAATCTCGATGATAAAGTTAAAGCCAAAACCAAAGAATTAGTTATCGCTAAAGAAAAAGCCGAAGTCGCTAATCAAGCCAAAAGTACTTTTATCGCCAAAATGAGTCATGAGTTGAGAACTCCTCTTAATGCGATTTTAGGCTTTTCCCAAATCATGATCCGCGCTATTGAGTTGCCAAAAGAACATAAAGAATACACAATGATTATCAATAAAAGTGGTAATTATTTATTAACCTTGATTAATAATATTCTCGACCTATCTAAAATTGAAGCAGGTAAAATAGCTTTTAACCCCAAAGATTTTGATTTGTATGCTCTTTTAGATGAAGTAGAAGATTTATTAAGCATCAGCGCTCAAAATAAAGGTTTAGAGTTGATTATTAAACGGACAATCGATTTACCTCAATATATCAATACCGATGAAACTAAACTGCGCCAAGTTTTAATTAACTTAATCAATAATGGTATTAAATTTACTAACCAAGGAGGAGTATATCTAATTGTTAAGCATAAACAGCAAATTGAGCAACCAGACAAAGCAACTATTTATTTTTCTATCAGAGATACAGGAGTGGGAATTCCGTCAGATGAATTAGAGCAAATTTTTGAAGCTTTTACCCAGACTCAAGTGGGAAGGAATAGTCAAGAGGGTACGGGTTTAGGTTTAACCATCAGTCGTCGCTTTATTCAACTCATGGGAGGAGATATTAAGGTAGATAGTCAGGTAGGAATCGGGACAACTTTTGATTTTGACATTCAAGTTGATCTTGTTAGTGATCAAGATTTAGCAGAAGAAATACTCTCCCCTCAAGTTATTGGTTTACAACCTAATCAACCAACCTATAAAATATTGATAGTGGATGATCGTGCTGTCAATCGTTTATTATTAATTAAATTACTCGAGCCGTTGGGTTTTGCTGTAAAAGAAGCAGCCAATGGTCAAGAAGCAATTGCAATTTGGGATGATTGGGAGCCTCATTTAATTTGGATGGATATGAGAATGCCGATTATGGATGGTTATGAAGCTACTCAAAAGATTAAAAGTACTACTAAAGGGAATGCTACAGCGGTTATTGCTTTGACAGCTAGCGTTTTAGAAGAAGAAAAAGCAATTGTTTTATCAGCAGGATGCGATGATTTTGCCAGAAAACCTTTTGAGGAATCAATAATCTTTGAAGTGTTACACAAACACCTAGGGGTTAAATATATTTATGCTCAAGAAAATACCTCTGAATCTGCGAGTCAATCTACACTTTTGAAAGTAGAAGATTTAGCTATAATGCCTCAAGAATGGCTAAACCGATTATATCAAGCTAGTAAACTTTTAGATGAAGATACTATCAGAGAATTAAGCCAAGAAATTTCTGCTGAACATGAATTTTTAGCTATTAAAATAAATGATTTAGTTAATGATTTTCAATTCCATAAAATTAGACAAGTAATCGAAAAACTCAATAATGAATAAAGATGTATCGGAAACAATTTTAATAGTTGATGACCAAATTGCTAATTTAAAAGTCTTAGCAACTATGTTAGAAAAAGAAGGTTATCAAGTCAGAAAAGCGATTGACGGGGAAACGGCTTTAATCGCTATAGAGAATTATATACCTAATCTGATTCTTCTAGATATTAAGATGCCTGATCTTGACGGCTATGAGGTTTGTCAAAGAATAAAAAATAATCCGCAAACTCAGTCAATACCGATAATCTTTATTAGTGCGTTGAATGAGGTATTTGATAAAGTCAAAGCCTTTGAAGTTGGAGGTATTGACTATATCAATAAACCTTTTCAAGAAGAAGAAGTGCTGGTACGTATTAAGAGTCAGTTAACTATTCAACAACAACAAAAATTACTAAGAAAAGAAATTCAATATCGCCAAGAAACCGAAGCAATTTTATATCAATCTAGGGCTTTGATTGCTAGTATTTTAAATGCTTCTACCGATGGAATTGCGGCTTTACAAGCGGTCAGAAATAATCGAACAGGAGATATTGTCGATTTTAGTTGTATAGTTGTGAATCCCGTTATCGCTGCAACCTTTAACCGTGAACCAGATGAGTTACTGGGAAAACTAGTAATCAAAATGTTTTTAAATAAGTTTAAGCACAATCTTTTTGCTGACTTTGTTAAGGTGGTAGAGACGGGAAAACCTCTAGAGAAAGATATTTGTTTAACTAATCAAGAAGAAGTGGAATGGTATCACTTAATAGTGGTTAAATTAGGGGATGGTGTAGCTATTACTGCTAGAAATATTACTGAGAGAAAAAATCTTGAATTTAAACTAAATTATCTCGCTAATATAGATGGTTTAACGGGGATTGCCAATCGACGTAATTTTGACCAGACTTTACAAAAAAAATGGGAATGTTGTCAAAGAAATCAACAACCTTTATCCCTAATCTTAGCTGATATAGATTATTTTAAAGGGTATAATGATCGATATGGGCATATAGCAGGGGATGATTGTTTAAAAAAAGTTGCTCAAATTATCTCTAGTTGTATCAGAGAATCTCTAGATTTAGTAGCGCGTTTTGGTGGAGAAGAATTTGGGATTATTTTAGCTAATCTGGATCAAGATGGTGTGATAACCCTAGTTAAATCTCTTCAAGATCAAGTTAACCTTGCAGCTATTCCCCATGAAAAATCACCGATTAATCCAACTCTATCTTTGAGTTTTGGGATTGTTACTTGTATCCCTACTTCACAACATCAACCTTTAGAGTTAATTAAATTAGCGGATCAGTCTTTATACTATGCTAAAGAAAAAGGTAGAAATCAATATGTTATTGCTACTAATTTTAATTCTGAGTGATAGAAGAAAAAACCAAATTTAGTTATTATGTGCTAAGTTCTTTTTTATATACCATTATTTATGACACTGGTTACCATACTAGCAGGAATCATAGCAACTCTAGGTTATGAAGATTTTCCCTTAATCCTTAGTCAAGAATCAACAGCAGAACAACTAAAACCAACTTCACCACTACGTAACCAGCAATTTCAGCTACCAACCGCAGAACACCTCAATAGGGGTGATTTTCTCTTTAAAGTGGGTGCGCGGGTATTCTTTTTTCAGGGGGCGATCGAAGATGAAGAAACAGTAATCTATTCCTACGCGGGTTTGAGTTGGGGGATCAGCGATCGCACTGAGTTAACCTTTATTAGTCAATTAACCGATAGTGGTTCAATTGGCAATCAAGGAGACTTCCGCGTCACTAGTAGAGCTAATGAGGGTAATTTCTTTGACCTGACTTTAGAATTAAAACAGAGATTATATATCAGTAACAACGAAAAATTTAAACTCAGTGGGATTGTCTCCGCTTCCTGGGGTCAACGTGGTTACACTTTTAGACAGGATGGAGTTACAATAGACCAGGGAGTCTATGAGAGTATCGTACCTGCTTTAGCTTTACCCTTAACCATGAGTTTAAGCGAAGACATTCGCTTCACTATCTCACCAACGGTAGCATTTTTTAGCGAAAATCACGCACTTTATCTCCATACTCCCCCCATTGATCACCCTGGATCTTTTGGGACAACCTTTGGGTTGACTACAGCTATTTCCTACGCAATAAGCGATCGCTTTACCCTCTGGGGAGATGCTTTCTTTCCTCTGACGGGTAATAATAGTATCAGTAGAGAGTCAGGACGTCCTGCTAAGGCGATCGCTTATAATCTAGGTGTACGTTACCTGGTTAATCCTCAAGTTGGTTTAGACGTTTTCGCCTCTAATACCTATGGTATCACTGCGCCTATGGCTTTAACCGCGGATCGTAGTTATATGTCTATTGGTGCTAATTTGATTTTTCTTCCCGATTTTATCGCTGCTAATCGACGTTATCGCGAATCACAACCAGATCCAGGTACAATCGATGGTCTAGGCTTTTTTGATGGTGGAACTATCCCTACTGGAACTTTTCTGTTTCATCTCCAGGGTGGAAGTAACGGAATCATGACAGCTTTACGTTATGGGATAGTTAGAGATGTAGAAGTTGGTGCTTATCTAGATTATGTCTTCAGTAATGTAGATGAGTCAGAGCAGGGAATTAGTGCTAAAGTACGTTTACTCAATCAAGCTGAGGGAAAACCTCTGACTATGAGTGTGGTAGCTACTCTAGGACAAACTAACCAACCTTTTGTCAACTTTTTTAACAACGATCGCGATACATTCAACAAGAGAAATTTAGAGAGAGAGATTCCTGTGTTTTTCAGAGCTGATAACCTCTTTGAAGGAAGACTCTATATAACCACTATCTCTCTACCCTTACACTATCAGTTTGATAATGGTGGTGCACTGTGGTTAACTCCTATTTGGGGATATGTACAAAGATCTGGTACAGAAGCTGCAGGTTTTAATCTAGGTGGTGCAACACCAGTTTTTGCTAATTTTAGTGTTATTGGTGAAGTTGGGGCTAATTTTACAGGGGAAGGTAACGCGATCATCGGGAATCGACGCACTGACGCTATTCCCTGGACAGCTGCTTTAAGATGGTATCCTTTGGGTATAGAATCAGATACACCTTTACAGTTAGAATTATACTTGACTAATCGTCTTGGTTCGTCTCCTTGGCATCAGTTACGAGTACGTGAGCAAAATGATACAGCAATCGGTATCGGTTTATCAGTCCCTTTCTCTTTCTAAACCCGTTGATATCCTGATTCTCTCTAATGGACCAGGGGAGGTGACTACTTGGGTTTTACCTGTAGTTAAAGCTTTACGCGCTAAATTTGGAGATAACCGCGATTTGGTGCGCATCTCAGTAGTATTATCTCCTTGTCCTCATGCTAGTGGTAAGGAAGAGGCGATCGCTTCTTCTTTCCCTGAAGTAGATAGGGTACAATCTCCTGATTATTTCTTGACTTTTCTTATCAAGGGGAAAACTAGGGATAATTGGGATTGGCGATCGCAGGGTCTGGTTATCTTTCTCGGAGGTGATCAGTTTTTTGCTTTACTCATTGCTAGACGGCTACAATACTCTAGTTTAATTTACGCTGAATGGGACGCGCGCTGGTTATCTTGGGTAACTCATTTTGCTTTAGGTCAAGATTTGGTCGCTAATAAAATCCCTCCTAAATATCGTCATAAATGTACAGTGGTGGGGAATTTAATGGCTGATTTGGGGGATATCTACCCTTTATCTTCTTCAACTGAGTTAATCGGGTTGTTACCTGGTTCTAAAAGTGCTAAATTAGCTCAAGGTGTACCTTTCAGTTTAGCTATAGCAGAGGCGATCGCTTCTCAACGTCCTCAGACTCGTTTTATCTTACCTTTAGCCCCTACTCTAACTCCTGAAGCTTTAGCGCGTTTTGCTTCTGCTGAAACTAACCCTTTAGTAGCTAAATTAGAGGGGATGGGTGGTGAGTTGATTTCTACCCCCGAAGGCTATTTTTTAGTAAGTCCCCAAGGAGTCAAAATAGAGTTGGTTACTCGTTTTCCGGCTTTTGATTTATTATCTCAATGTAGCCTATGTCTTACTACTGTAGGTGCTAATACCGCTCAATTGGGTAGTTTAGGTGTACCGATGCTGGTGTTAATCCCTACGCAACAACTCGACGCTATGCGCGCTTGGGATGGAATTCCAGGTATTTTGGCTAATTTACCCCTATTGGGTAATTATTTCGCTACTGTGATTAATTGGTTGATTCTACGCCAAAAACGCTTATTCGCTTGGCCCAATTTGTGGGCAAAATCAGAGATAGTACCTGAATTAGTCGGGGAATTGTCTGCTAGGGCGATCGCCCAACAAGTTCTAGATTTACTGGATAATCCTACAGAATTAGCCAAAATCCACGATAATCTGACTCAATTTCGACCTCAACCTGGTGCAGCTACTCGTCTAGTTGATATTATTAATCTGGAAAATAATAAAAATCACCATAATTAATCGCTCCACTACCAGTTACAATGGGGTCTCCTGAACTATATCTAGGTACAGGTACATTTAATTCTTGCGGTGAAACCCAAGCATCTGCGGGACTTCCTCCATTTATACCAAGGTTATTATAGTCCAAATTTTCTGGCTCAAATCCTTCTAATAATCTATCTACTTCTTCTATCAATCTCTCTGTTTCTTCTCTGGTTGCATCTATTTCACTAGTATTCTCAATAATAACATTACCAATATCATTAAAAATATTTGCTCTTCTTGCTCTATCTAAACTGATTTCAAAGTAATCTAAAGATTCTGAAAGATCATTTTCATCTATTACTATGGTTTGCAGAATTTCTCCTGGATTAAATCTGATTCTCCCTTGGTCAACTTCTACAAAATCTTCATCAATAAACTGTTTAATAGTATAGTCAACTGTGATTCTTTGTCGTGGTAATGTTTTGTTTAAAAAGACTGGTATCTCAACTGTTTCTGTAGAACTTTGCTGTAAATAAATTGATTCATTAATCATTACACTTGGTCTAGAATTTCTTCTTGGTTGATAAAAGTTATTTAAATTTAGGTTAGGGTTTTCTACCAAGATAATCTGTTCTGAATCATTAATTAAAGAATTGGTATAATCAACTAAAATTTCTAAATCATTTTCTAGATCATCTCCCAAGATAATAGTAGCTTGATCGCTGAAAAGATCAGCACTTCCAGGTCTATTTAAAGTAATTTGCAAAATCTGATTATTATCAGTAACATTTATATCTATAGTTTGAGAGATTTCTCCTGGATTAAATCTGATTCTCCCTCGGTCAATTCTATTAACAACATTGTCATCGCTAATTGCTTCAATAATATAATTAACTCCAACTCGTCTTCTAGGGCTTTGATTCAATAAAACAGGAATACTGATTGATTCGGGAGCATCGGTATTAACATAAAATAACTTATCAATCAAAATTTCGGCTCTGTTATTTTCTATACCTTGTTGATAAAAGCTAGCCAACTCTGGATGGGCAAGAGATAATGAAGGTAACATAATAACTTTTTAAAATGTTTTGAGATTATGATAACATAAAAAATGATTATAGTTTAACTCGCTATGGTCTTAAATTTAGGCGCAAAAAAACAAAAATAACCTAAATTAACTATTTTCTTCTTTAAAACTTCTTGATTCTTGGATAATCTTAATTCCTCCCCACAAAACTAAAGCAGCAATACCAAAACCTACTACTAAATCGGGGATACCAGAATTAAAGATACTCACTAATATACCCGCGACAATCACGCTGATATTAGCAATCACATCATTTTTAGAAAATATCCAACTCGCGCGCATATGTACTTCTTCGTTTCTGTGTTTGGAAATTAACCATAAACAATAAATATTAGCTATTAATGCAATTAAACCAATTCCACCCATTAACCAGGATTCGGGAAGACTACCTAACCAATATTTTCTAACTACGTCAAATAAGACTAGGAAAGCTAAAGTAATTTGAAAGACTCCACTTAAACTAGCCGCGCGCGCTTTGTGAAGATATGATCGACCTACTACATATAATGAGATAGCATAAACAATAGCATCAGCTAACATATCTAAAGAGTCGGCGATTAATGCTGTTGATTGGGCAACCACTCCCGTAATGCTTTCGACAACAAACATCACTAAGTTAATCAACAGGAGTACTCTGAGAGTTTTACGCTGTTGCTTATTTTTAGCTTCTATATGACAACCGCAATCAGACATTGTTTTATTTTGAACCTAATAATAAATATCCTACACCCTTTGATCAGATATAGGAAAATATTGGTTAAAATAGTTTTTTGTGTATCCAGATACTATCGCGTTGGTGAAAGTAAATTGGTTCGTTTTCATGTAAAGCGATCGCCCGATTAAATGACTCCATCGCGTTACCGTAAGCCCCCATTTCTTTGAGAACTAGACCTCGATTATACCAAGCTTGGTGATAGGTAGGCAACAAAGCGATCGCCTTGTCATAAGCTGCGTAAGCTTCTCCTAAACGTTTTAATTCACAGAGAACATTACCGAGATTATTCCAAGCAGGAGGGTAATTAGGATCAAGAGCGATCGCTTGTTTATAAGCGTCTAAAGCTGCTAGATATTGTTTGTTTTGAGCGAGATTATTACCCTGTTGATGCCAAGATTGTGCGTCCATAATTGTTATTAAACCGTTTCTACTTCAATTGCGTCTGAGTCTTGTTTTTTCTGGCGACGATTCCGATAATCCATGACTAAGTCTGTAAATTCACTCAATAATAAAGTAATAACTACTCCATCATCTAACCATCCCAACACAGGTAAAAAGTCGGGAGAAATATCTATTGGAGTTACTAGATAAAATAGAGACCCAAGAATTAGTAACCAACGATATTTAGAGTTACGTAGATTTTTGCCAAACCAGTTAAAGAAGAGTTTGATAATTGCTTGCATTGATGTACCTTGTTTACTTCGATAACTTGATCTTGCCATTTTTTTAAGGGTAAAAATAGTGTAGATATTACCTCACAACAGTACGGTTTTACATAACATAAGGTTTATATCTCTCTACGTCCTTCTAAAGCTCTAGCTAAGGTAATCTCATCAGCGTATTCTAAATCTCCTCCCATTGGTAAACCAAAAGCGATTCTCGTAACTTTGGTCAGAGGTTTTAATAATTGACCTATATATAAAGTAGTTGTATCTCCCTCTATACTAGGACTAATAGCTATAATGACTTCGGTAATCTCCTCTTTACCAATTCTGTTAACTAGAGATTGAATATTTAATTGTTCTGGTCCTATTCCTTCCATGGGGGAGATTACTCCTCCTAAAACGTGATATAATCCTGTATATTCTCTAGTTTTTTCTAGGGCGATTACGTCTCTAGAATCTGCTACCACACAGATAGTTTTTTTCTCTCGGTTAGGGTTAGCACAAATTTCACAAATTGGGGTAGCGGATAAATGAAAGCAAATTTTACACAATCCTATTTGTTTTTTAGCGTCAATGAGGGCTTGTGCTAATGCTATTACTTCTGTTTCAGGTCGTTTAAGAATGTGTAAAGCTAAACGTTGAGCTGTTTTTGCTCCTACACCAGGTAAACGCTGTAATTGTTCGATTAAACGGGCTAAAGGTGGAGTATAAATGGTCTTATTTCCTTTTTATTGACGATGATTGGTCAGAAATTCTGGATCTAATATCTGTTCGGTAGTAAACTCACATTCCACAGGAAAAATAGTAATAGGTAACCCTGTTTCATCTGCTGCTAATTCCCGTGCATCTTGATATGCTTCTGCTAATATTTCTTGATAATAATTTTTTAACGAAGGACTTTGTTTTAAGGTTTTGAGAATTCTCTTACGATGTTCTCTGATAGTATATTGACAACTATTAGTTCTTTTCTTATCTTGATAAATCCATTTTAAAAGATGCATTAAAAGAATTCTTAGATTACTTGTCTTAGCTAGTTTTTCAGCTTTGCCCATTCCTTGTATTTCAATGATTAAGTTAGCTACATCTAGCTTGTCTAAAGCTAATGATTCTAGAGAGTGGACCTGTTCCTCTAGCCAAAGATAATAATCTTGTTCATATAAACTAGAAATAACCTGTATCATCTTAATTAGATTATTATTTATTTAGGTTATTATAACACGAAAAAAGATGTATATTTATCCTTTGCCTCCCCAACCCGCGATCGTTATTGTCGCTGAGAATACCTCTGTTACCTATTTAAATGAAGGACTTAATAAATATCAACAGGGTGATTACCAAGGAGCACTTATTCAGTTTAATCAAGCTCTCAGGGTTAATCCTAGAGATGCTCAAGTTTATTATAATCGAGCCGTAGTTTATTACGAGTTGCAAAAGTATCATTTAGCTCTAGAAGATATTAATAGAGTTATTGCAATCACTCCAGAGGATATTTCTGCTTATTATCTCAGAGGTTTGATTTTATCTCAATCATTACTGGAAATTGATGGAAGTATAGCTGATTTTACTCAGGTAATTAAGCTTGATTCTCGTTTTGCTCCCGCTTATTTTCAAAGAGGTAATCTCTATTATCAACAGCGCGAGTTAGACAACGCTTTTAAAGATTATACTAACGTGATTAATCTTGCTCCTGAGTATCCCCACGCCTATTATAACCGCGCTTTGGTTCGTTATCAAATGGGCGATCGCAATGGAGCATTGCAAGATTTAGAGCAAGCTTCCCAACTTTATTTTAACCTAGGAGAGCAAGCTTATTATGAGCAAGCTACTAGGGCGATCGCTGCTTTAGCTACCAGTAGATAAAGACCTTTTTGTCAAGACATTTTTAACAATCCTTTACAAACCCCCCAAAAATTGTTAAGTTGTAGAGGAAACTATCAAGACTGTCTCCCTATGCACCCACAAGTACAACTCACTCCCAATCAAAAAACCATACCCCAAAACTTAAAACAACGCTTAGATTGGGGAGAGCCTGCTCTAACGATTATTGACGCGAGAGCCAGAAGCGCTTTTAATATTAGTCATATTATGGGTGCTATCTCTCTTCCTGAAACTGAATTGATACCACGAGCAATAAAAACTTTAGAATTAACCAGAGATATTTACATATATCATTCTACTGACGAAAAAACTAGCACCATAGCCAACCTACTCAGAACAGCAGGATTTAAAAACGTATTTGAATTGACAGGGGGTTTAGCCGCTTGGAAAGCGGTAGGTTATCCCATTGA
The DNA here is from genome assembly GCA_007693955.1 of Gloeocapsa sp. DLM2.Bin57. Classification (NCBI taxonomy): domain Bacteria; kingdom Bacillati; phylum Cyanobacteriota; class Cyanophyceae; order Chroococcidiopsidales; family Chroococcidiopsidaceae; genus Gloeocapsa; species Gloeocapsa sp. DLM2.Bin57. The sequence continues at coordinate 268 of RECR01000044.1, read as the reverse complement.
GGGCAATTGTGCAATTGTTGCTTAAAGAGAAGTGTGTTATGATTGTGATGAATCTTAATCGATAAACTAAGTGATTCTCAGTCATGACCAAAAAACTATCTCAATCATCTAGAGACTTTTCGCGGATACGTCGTGCTTTGATTTTGGGATGTTTTGGTTTAAGCGGAACATACCTATCTAAAAAGCTTTCTCCAGCTTTTAGCTTAACCGCGAGAAGCCTCAAGCTTTATTTTCTCAAATAAGCGTGAGATGAATCGCGTCCTTATTT
>RECR01000043.1 GCA_007693955.1 Gloeocapsa sp. DLM2.Bin57 | reverse complement strand
ACCATTGCTGGTTTTGAGGTCTAGAGTTTAAATCCCTAGAAACGGGTCGCACATGTACAAATCTAGTATATCAAGCTTTGGGTGTTAAAATTAGCATATTCCCTAGCTTTAAATAAATAATGGCGATTAAGAGGAGTAAAAAATTAGATCAAGATAACGATAATTTGCTCAATCCCATAGCAACCTCAGAGGAATTAATCACTAAAGAAGCTAAAGTCAGACCAGAAAGACTAGTAGATTATATCGGTCAAACAGAATTAAAACAAATACTGACTATCGCGATTCAAGCAGCACAAACTAGGGGAGAATCTTTAGATCATCTCTTACTTTATGGTCCTCCTGGATTGGGTAAGACTACTATCTCTTTGATTTTAGCTGCTGAAATGGGGGTAAATTGTAAGATTACCGCAGCACCTGCTTTAGAAAGACCTAGAGATATTCTAGGCTTATTAATTAATCTCCAACCGAAGGATTTATTATTTATCGATGAAATTCACCGACTCAATCGCACTAGTGAAGAGTTATTATATAGTGCGATGGAAGATTATCGCATTGATTTAACCATCGGTAAAGGTCAAAATACTAGAACTAGGAGCATTTCTCTTGCTCCTTTTACTCTAGTAGGTGCAACTACTAAAATTGGTGCTTTGACTTCACCTTTGCGCGATCGCTTTGGTTTGATTCAGCGGTTACGCTATTATGATTCAGCAGAGTTAAGTACAATTTTATTACGCAGTGCGAGTATTTTAAAGATTAATCTTACCTCTCAAGGAGCAGAAGCGATCGCCCTTCGTGCTCGTGGTACACCGCGTATTGCTAATCGTTTGTTAAAAAGAGTTCGCGATTATACTCAGGTTAAACAAATCACCTCTATTGACGCGGCGATCGCAGTAGAAGCTTTAGATTTACTAGCGATTGATCAAATGGGTTTAGACTGGATCGATCGCCTAATTATGCAGACAATTATTGAACAGTTTCAAGGAGGACCTGTAGGTTTAGAGACGATTGCTGCTGCTACAGGAGAGGATAAAAAAACCATCGAAGAGGTTTACGAACCTTATTTATTACAAATAGGTTATCTGCAAAGAACTCCTCGGGGAAGGGTAGCGAGTGTAACTGCTTATCAACATCTCGGGTATTTATAGATTTAGAATCTTAAACGCTATCAGTAATACTTGTAAAGCAAAAAGAGCTTACCTTAACTCCAGGGACAACTATTCCCCCATAGCGTTGTACTTGACTGACTTGTTCTACATCCTTAAGCATAGCTGGTAAACTTTGATTAAAGCGAAGATTTTTAATAGGATAGGCGATTTGACCATCTTCTAGCCAAAATGTACCATCACGAGTCATTCCTGTTACTTCTAGGGTACGAGGATTGACGTAACGTACGTACCACGCTCGGGAAACTAAAATACCTCTCTCGGTTTGAGCGATTAAATCGGCGGTAGTTTGGTCTGATCCTGTCATGACAATGGGGTATAAGTCTCCTTGAGATACTGTCCCCATTTTTTGCGCCCAATAGCGACTATAGGATAAGGTTTCGGGGATACCATCTTTAATAATAGTTAAATCCTGGTTGGGTATTCCGTTACTGCAAAATGTCCTAGCTTGTAAAAGGGGGTGGGTGGGTTGACGATTTACTTGTATTAGAGGACTAAATAACTGTTCTCCGATACGATTACCAATTAGGTTACCTTCAGCGTCAAAACGAGACATAAACGATCGCCCTTCATCCGCTTCTCTCGCGGAAAGATTCCAAATTACCCAGGGTAATAAACTCGCAAATGCTGCACCTTCAAACACTACGGGATAAAATCCTGGTGCAACTTCTCGGGGATTTTTTGAGGCGATCGCCCTTTCGATTACTTTTGCGGTTATCTCTGTAAACTGTAAGTCTGTGATATCTATGGCTGAACTTTGTAACCAACTTGAGCCATTATCTTGTTTAGCAGTAACGCTAAAATCAGCTTCTGTAGTAATACCCGTGGCTCTCAATCCTGCTGAATTAGCGATCGCCAATAATGATACATCTGTACTAACAGTACCTGAAGTTTCTACTCCCGCTATTCTGGCTTGATTACAGACTTTAGCGACGATTTCACCCCTAGCTAAAGGAGAAAAATTAGCCGTTACTTCACTATAACCAGCTAACCTATGTTCATAACTTTGGGGAGGGAGTAACTCAACCCATTCGGGATCAACAGGCGCTAAACGTGCTAAACTTTCTGAACGTTCTCGGGTTGACTGAAGACTTTCTGGAGTTATTTCTGTTGTATTAGCAGAAGCACTACGCTGACCAAAATAACTGGTTATACTCACACTGAGTTTAGTTTTTTCCATATTTTGACTCAGTTGATTTTCCGAAAATCTTGATAAGGTTTCTTCTTGCGCTCTTAAGCTTACAGACACTCCATCTGCTTGAGATAGGGCGATAATTCCCTCTAATAATTCTAATGCTTGTTCTGGTTGTAGTGATTGTGGACTGGTAATTAGGGTCATTGTTTGATTTGTTGGTTCAGATGAATTAGTTCAGGTATAATTAGCTTCTCCATCGCTAGTTTAACGCCATTAGTAGAACCAGGGAGGCAAAATATCAGTTTTTCTTGATATACTCCTGCTATAGCTCTAGAAGCCATCGCTCTTGAACCAATGGTTTGATAACTTAACATCCTGAATAACTCACCAAATCCAGGAAGTATTTGTTCTAGCACTACTTCAACTACATCTACAGTTTGATCTCGTTTACTGATACCAGTTCCACCATTTAAAATTATGACATCTACTTTTTGCCAGGTGGTTAACTGGGCTATAATTTCTCCTGGTAGATCGGGTATAATTTGATAACCAACGGTTAAATGTCCCGCATCCCGTAACAGGGATTTAATTAAGTTTCCACTGTGATCGTCTGCAAAACTCCTGGTATCACTTACGGTTATAACCACACATTTTAAGGCTATTTTGTCGTTAGAATCTGGATGTGGCTGCATATCGATCTAAAATTAAAATCTATGTTTCTTTTACATTAACATTGAGGTTTATAAACTATGAGTAAAGGCGATAATTTTGGGGGTGGTTTTCTCCTCGGTACAGTTATTGGAGGTTTAGTTGGTACAGTAGTTGGTATCGTGATTGGTTCTAAATCTAACGAAATCTCTGAACCAAAACAGACTCAACCTTTAGAAGAAGAGTTAGACTCTAAACCTCTCCCACAAGAAGAAATAACCGAAAATCTCGAAGCAAAAATCTCTCAATTAAGTTCAGCTATTGAAGAAGTACGACAGAAACTTAATCTCAAAGATTAATCAAAATCAAACATGACAGACTTATATTTTGTACCTTTTGCCGAATTACAACGAATCGTTAAACTCCAACCAGAAAACACCGAATTATTGGCTAATTGCTGTAGAATTAATACTCTTTACGCCATTAAAAAAGCTGGTTCAGGTCATATAGGGAGTAGTTTTAGCAGTTTAGATATCGTAACTTGGCTATTTTTACATAAAATTCGTCTCCGACAAGATATTTATTTCTCTTCTAAAGGTCACGATGTACCAGGGTTTTACGCGGTAGCTACTGCTTTAGGGTTGTTAGATTTTGAGTTAATCCATCAGTTGAGAAGATTAAACGGACTTCCGGGACATCCTGATCTTTCTTTACCTTGTATCGCTACTAATACAGGTTCATTGGGTATGGGTATCTCTAAAGCGAAGGGAATGATTCAAGCTAATCGCTTATTGGGGATAGATAGTAAAGTCTATGTGTTAACGGGAGATGGAGAATTACAGGAAGGACAGTTTTGGGAATCTCTGGTATCCGCGGTAAATCACCAGTTAGATGAACTTACGGTAATTATCGACCATAATAAGTTGCAATCAGATACTTGGGTGAGTAAAGTTAGTGATTTAGGGGATTTAGCCGCCAAATTAACAGCTTATGGTTGGATAGTGCGTCGTTGTGATGGTCATGACTTTAACGCTTTAGCTAAGGTGATTAGTGAGTTAGAAACAGTTAGAGATCGCCCTAAAATTATTATCGCTGATACCATCAAGGGGAAGGGTGTTTCTTTTATGGAACATACCGCGATGAAACCTGAAGATACATTATATCCCTTTCATAGTGGTGCACCTGATGATGAAACATATACAAAAGCGGTTCAAGAATTAATCGCTAAAACCCCAGGAGTACAGTTAGAAACAGTTGAGATAACCCCTAGTCAATCTTCACCCCCTTTAGAAAGACTAATACCCGCTTATGGGGAAGCTTTAGTTAAACAAGCTAAGCAAAACCCTAATCTAGTAGTTTTAGACGCTGATTTAGTCTTAGATTGTGGTTTAATTCCCTTTTCCCAACAGTTTAGCGATCGCTTTTTTGAATGTGGAATAGCTGAACAAGATCTGGTTTCTCAAGCTGGTGGAATGGCGATCAAGGGATTATTACCCATAGTTCATTCTTTTGCTTGTTTTCTTTCTACTCGTCCTAACGAACAGATTTATAATAACGCTACAGAGAAGACTAAAATTATCTATGTGGGATCTTTAGCGGGTTTATTACCAGGAGGTCCGGGACATTCTCACCAATCAGTAAGAGATATTTCTGCTTTAGGGGGAATCCCAGGATTAGTGATGATTGAACCTAGTTGTCCTCTTGAGGTAGATTTAGCTTTAGACTACTGTGTTAATGTCTGTGAGACTAGTTCTTATTTACGGTTAATATCTATTCCCTGGGAAATTCCCTATCAGTATAACGGTGATTATCCCCTAGAGTTAGGTAAAGGTGTAGCTATATACAATCCCCAAGTTACTGATGGGGTTATCTTTGCATATGGACCGATTTTATTATCTCAAGCTTATAACGCAGCCCAAATCTTAGCACAAGAAGATAATTTCCAACTCAAAGTGGTTAATTTACCCTGGTTGAATTATGTAGATCCTGATTGGTTAAGAGATATTGTCGCAGGGTGTGGATTAATCGTGACTCTAGACAATCATTATCTGATTGGAGGACAAGGAGATAGAATCGCGGTAGAATTAGCCCAATTGGGTTTATTATCAGGGGTTAAATTTCGTAAATTGGGTTTAGATACTATCCCTCAATGTGGACAAAATCAAGAGGTTTTAGCTTGTCATGGTTTAGATACGTTAAGTTTAGTTGATGAATTTAGAAGACTTAAAACAAGTAGTTAGGGATGTAGATATTTTCCAGGATATTCCTTCTACCAATCAGAAATTATGGGAACTTATCGACCAAAAATACAGTTTACCTAGAGTAGCGATCGCTTTACAACAAAGCGCAGGTCGGGGACAATGGGGGAGAGTGTGGGAGTCTCCACCAGGTGGATTATACCTTTCTCTAGGGTTACCCTTAGATTTAGAGGTTAATTGCGGACCTCATTTAACTATTGCGGTAGCTTGGGGTATCGCGCAACGATTGCGAACTCTAGATTTACCTATTTTACTAAAATGGCCCAATGATTTAATTTTACAGGGACGTAAACTTGGGGGAATCAAAATCGAAACCAGGGTATGTCAGGGAATCATTACTTATGGGGTAGTTGGGGTAGGGATAAATTATACTAATCCGGTACCGCCTACGGGTATTAATCTTGAAGAGATAGCTTCTCAATTTACTCTTACTGACTTAGCTAAACTAACTTTGACAGGTATTTTCTCAGGTTATGATTATTATCTACAACAAGGGATTAAACCTGTTCTAGATGCTTATCATCAGTTATTGAGTAATTTAGGACAAGAAATCATCCTGAATCAATCTCCAGGGGTAATTATCGGGGTAAATGACAAGGGAGAATTAGGGATTCGCTTATTTTCTTCAGGTGCTAGTGTTGCAATTTTTCTGCAACCAGGTACAATCAAACTTGGTTATTCATGTAAAGAAATATTAAAAATATCCGAGTGTGATCTGTGAGGAAAATGAGCAAATCTCTATTTAATAAACTGATTATTATTACTAGTCTAGGTTTTCTAGCTACTAATTGGCTATATTATCAAGCTTCAGCTAAATCTGAGGTGATACTAGCTAGCAAAAATAACTTTCTAGATACACAAGACTATGGTAATCCACCAGCTAAAGAAATAGAACCACCTAAAGTAATTTTTACTCAACCTCAAGCAGCAGTTGAGTCAACTACGACTCAACCAATCGTAAATAATTATCATAAACTTGCTAAATTAAATGTAGAAATAGGTTATCCTTTAACTACTCCGATCAATGTAAATTCTAACTTTGGTTGGCGTATTAATCCTTTATCTGGAATGTCTCAACTCCATGAAGGGGTGGACTTTCCAGTACCAATTGGAACACCTATTGTAGCTGTAGCTGATGGTAAAATAGAAACCGCACGTGATTTAAATGGTTATGGCTTAATTGTCATTATACGTCATCAACAGAATACCAGAGAATCTCGTTACGCTCATCTTTCTCAGATTTTTGTTCAACCAGGGGAATACGTCAAAGAAGGTACAGTTATTGGATTATCTGGCAATACAGGAATGTCCACAGGACCTCATTTACATTTTGAATGGCGAGAATTAGAACAAGGTATATGGGTTGCTACAGATCCTAGCCAATTATTAGCCCAAGCTCATGATAAAATGCTTAAAGATTTAGCAGAAAAAGCAGCTTTAACTAAACTCAAACCATCAGACTATCAAAGAGCACCTCGTCAGTTAGAATCATTAGTAGAGATAGATAGTTTTCCTGTAAATTTTGCTCTACAAATGCCTAATCAAGTTAATTCTCTGCTACGTCGTCGGTTTTTTGGTCTTCCCGAGCATTTTTTTAACCAAGGTTAATCATGATCACCCTGAAGTTAGAGCCCTTATTACAACTGCATTCAGAAACATTTAGTCAAATTGTAGCACTAAATCCTGATACTCAGTTAGAACTAACTGCAACAGGAGATTTACTCATCATCTCACCTAGGGGAGGAGAAACAGGCGATCGTAATGATCAGATTAGCTTTCAACTTCGTCTCTGGAATAAGCAAACTAAATTAGGTAAAACTTTTAATGCAGCTACAGGTTTTAGTTTACCCAATGGTGGGATTAGATCTCCTGATGCTTCTTGGCTGAATATAAGTTCTTGGGAAGCATTAACCCCTAATCTTTGTCCTGATTTTCTGGTTGAATTGCGTTCACCTTCGGATAATCTTGGTGATTTGAGGAATAAAATGCAAGAATATATAAATAATGGTGCACGTTTGGGATGGTTAATCGACCCTATTAATAAAATTGTGGAAATTTATCACCCCCAAAGATCAACCGTGGTTATGGTTAATCCCGGGGAATTATCTAGAGAAGAGGTGTTACCAGGTTTTGTTCTGGATTTAGAAAATATATTATAATATAAACAATATGACTGGATACTCAATCAACCTTAAATCTGACTCTCATATAGCAGAAATACCAACAGCAGAAATTAGACAACAATTACCGATAGTCTCAGCAAACCTTAGTCATTTCTCCCCTGTAGTTCATCAAAAAATTGATTTAATGTTATTGGGATTAGAAGCTTTAAACGTAGGTGAAACAGAAAGAATTTTACAGTTAGCTCAACAGTTAGGCTTAAAGGATATAATCAAAAGTAGAATCTTTTTATGGCGTTTGCGCTGTACTAATCCCTTGCGTCGTTCTTATAAACGTAATTATCTCAATATGGAGGAAGTCAAAGCTTTGGTAATTATTATCCATTATTTAGCCAAATCTTTAGAAGTAAAAATACGTCAACATCTGATCGACGCTAAACTAATGCAAGATAAAGGATTACCCATAGATAATCATTATCATCTCTCGGGCTATCTAGAAAGATTTAGAAATAATTTTGCTAAACGCATGAATCCCCGTCGCGTTAAAGTAACCAATTATCTCAATGACGAAGATATGTTAAATGAGTTGGCTTTATCTATATTGACTCAATTACTATTATCTAGTGGTAGTAGAGGGATAGAAAGATTATGGATGAGTTTATGGGATGGAGAGGTTAATTAAACAACAATGAATACTAATCGTCAATATTACTCCTCTAATTGTAATCTGGTTTTAGAAGGGTTAAGTAATGAAGGGTTTAATCTAGATATTCTCTTAAATGCTGAATGCAAGATTGTCAGTTCAGAGACAACTCTTACTGGTGGTAGAGTTTTTTTAGAGAATCTAGTTAAGGTAGTTAGCGCTTACGCACAAGATTTACTCAGTGGGTTACATCATCCCCAAACCCTTAATTTAGAGTCAGATTTGATTCATCTTAAACCTAATGGTTATCTTCATCGTTTGACTTGGCAAAAAACTAAAGACTATACAGAAGAAGCCATAGAAATCGATTTAACCACAGTAGAATTGTTCGATCTTCTCGAAATTATTGACCAGTTTCTTCTAGATAGCTCTACTCTACCAGATTTGGGCGTACCTTTAGAGCCTTTATCTAGACGTCATCGACAAGATGGACAACCTCTAGTAGCGCGCACTGTACCCGCTTTTGTAGGTATGGCGACAGTAGCTTTAACAGCGATCGCCGCTTTTCTCATCGAACCTCCTGTAGTGCGTGAACCTCAACCCCAACCACTAGAAGGAACAACAGAAACTATTCCCCTAAACGAAAGTGAGGATAATCCTAACCCCACTACTTCCCCATGACTATTTACTTTTATAAAGCTAGTGAGCCACCTTATGGCTGCTTTTCCAATTTTGCTGAGTACGGTTTTTATCTGGATAACCGTTGGTGGAAAACTAGTGAACATTATTATCAAGCGCAAAAATTTATTACCACTGAACCAGATTGGTCTTTATCTATTAGTGAAGCACAAACACCTAAAGAAGCTGCAGCCAAAGGACGCGATCGCTCTCACTACATGCGTCCCGATTGGGATCAGGTTAAAGATGAGGTCATGTTTAATGCTGTCTTGACAAAGTTTCAAACACATTCAGATATACGCCAAATTTTATTAGCTACTCAAGAAGAATTAATCATCGAAAATTCACCAGTAGATTATTATTGGGGATGTGGTCAAGATGGAACTGGTAAAAATAGACTCGGAGAAATCCTGATGAAAGTACGCTCAATTCTTGATGACTTACCGATTTAGGTATTAGGTTTTAGGTGGAACGGTGTTATTATGACTATATATCATACTCCCCGTCTCCTCCCTCTCCCCCTCTCCCCTCTCCCCTCTTCCCTGTTTCACCACAAACACACCGAGAACCATATTATGCAGCCAAAATTCAAAAATCAGTTAACTTGGTCACAAGCAGAACTTTTAATGCAGCCTATTTTAATTAGGGTTATTGATAACTTGCGTCAGAGTTTAGAAACCTCTTCTTGGAAAGGTACTTATCAAGAAATACAACACCCATATCCAGGTTATCAACTCTCCTTAACTAAGGATGAAGAAGTAGTTAATCTCGATATTTGGCAACTTTGTTTTCAGGTTTGTTTTCTTAACTATCAATATGGATTAACCGAAGATTATATAGAAATTGATACTAATTTAATCACTGCTAAAGGTGAGGTAAACTGGACTAATTTAGAAACTAAAACTAAACAGATTATCCAAGATATTTTTAATGATTTATAACTCTAATAAATAAGTCTCTATAACATAGGGCTGATTTGTTCTCTCAACTAACCTTTTTTTCCAGAGATAATTATAGGATAAATCATCTAATTCTACATATTGACCAATAATAGTGTAATTTGAAGATAATTGCTGAACATCAACATAATTCCCCGTCTCTGTCATATGTGAAACAAAAATAAACGAGTCAGAATCTATAACTGTTGTTTCAGTAAATCTCAGAATCTTAATATCTTGATTAATCCCTTTGAGATAATATTCGATTGATAATAAATTTAAGGAATTATTAGATAATAAAATCTTGTTCACCTGATATTTTTCTGCTTGTGTAGCCAAATCAATCGCTATTTGTTTATAATCAATTAAACTATATAAACGTAAACTTGGTCGAATAGCTTGTTGAAGATTAATTATCAATAAAATTCCTAAGAAAAACCCTAAAATAACTTTACCTCTCCTTTTACTACTAAATAAATTTACCCCCATTATCCCTATCATCAATAATTGACTAGGTAAAAATAACCGCGTAAAACTATATCCTGTGGGAGAGACTAATAACCAAAAACCAGAAAGAAAGAGAATTAACCTCACTTCTGGTTGATTGTAAGTCAAGAAAACCCTAACTACCGAGATGAAATAAATAACTAAAATGATACCAGGTAAAATAGCAGCTATAACTATCGGTAAACTCGCGGGATAAATTAAGTCTAAACCTGGACGAAAAGACAAATAAAATAACTGGAAAAAATGCCATAATCCAGGATTATCAAACTCAATTGCTTTAGCTGAAGATACGGGCCAGGCTAAAATAGCTTGGATATCGCCAAAATCATCGATAATTAACCAAATTAATAATAAAAACCCAGCTAAAGAATTAAACCAAAAAGCCCGATAATATTTCTTGATCAATAAAAAAGCTGTACAAGGAAGATAATAAATCAGACTAGCATAATCAGTAAAAACCAAACCAATAGCCATAAATAAGAGTATTAATCCTTGTCGGAAAGTTAGAGATTTTTTGGCATTAATAATTAACTCCAGATAAATCATCGAGAACATAAAAATAAACGTGTACATTCTCAAGTTAGTAGCATAAAAAATAAAATTAGGTAAAACTATCCCATTAACTAAAGTAAAAATGGTCAGATAATAGTTATTAAAAAGCCTCATAATGATTCGACAACCGAACCATAAACCAATAAGAAAGGGGATGATATGCAGCAGACGTAAAAAAAGTTCTTGACGAACATCAATAACCCTAAGTAATAATTTGAGGAATAAAAAATAAGTAGGTAAATGACTTTCGTGATCCTGAACAATATCTAACCAAAAACCCTGAGAACGCAAAATAGAGGCAACTTCATCACCCCATAAATTAATTTGACTAGCGTAGTGATAACTAAACAGGAAAAATAAACCAAGAATGAGTAAGATAAATAAAGTTTGTCGCGCAGTGAATAAAAGTGGTTTTGGCATATAATTAGGTTTTAGTAAAAGTGTCTCATTCTTAATTCTTAATTCTTAAAACCAATTACCCAACAAAATAAAAGAACTCCAATAATAAGGATGATTATAGTTTTCATCTTCTAACATAGCTACTTGTGCTTGACGTAAAGCTTGGGCTTTAGTAACCTTCTCCTGAGTCAAATTTTGATAGAATTTACCTATCAATATCGCTGAAGAGGCGTCATTAACTGACCAAAGAGTTGCTATAGTACTACGAGCGCCAGAGCGCACCGCTAAACCAGCTAATCCAAGTGCTGCGCGTCTATCACCTTTCGCGGTTTGACAAGCGCTTAAAACTAATAACTCAATGGGTTTAGCTTCGCTGATTTCTCTATTAGTCAAAACTTGACTGAGTTGATTAATATCTAATTGACTATCCCAAGTAATTAAAAAAGTATCTTTATATTGTGAACTAAATTGACCATGAGTTGCTAGATGAATAATTGGAAAAGAAGCAGAATTAATCTTATTGGCGATATTTATAGTAGTAAAGTCTTGGTTAAGCAAAACTTGGCTAGAGATATTAGCGCTAATTTCTCGAACTTCGGTTTCTACTCCAGGTAAGGGTGAGAATCCTTGACGAGATTCACTCAATCCTGCCACTAAAGCCTTTTGATCTGTTAAGTTGGTAGAATCAGATTCTAATAGTTGTAAACTCGGTGCGATCGCTAAATTGTACTTTTCAATCAAATATTTTTCACCGTCATAAAGCGCAGCTAAAGGAATATTGCGTAAATAACCATCTAAGACAAAGACTAGATTTTTTATCTTAGCTTCTTCTAGTTGTTTTTCTATAGGTTGAATCAACCAATCATAAATTTGTTCAGAGATGATTAAGCGGTTTTGATTAGAAGCAACAGGATTAAGATAGGATCGATATTCTCGGAGAATTGTTTCTATTTTGTCTTCAGGTAAATTAGTGCGATAATTAGTCAATATACCATCGGGAAAAGAGGTAACTACTTCTAAACGATCTGCTAAAATTATTGGATAAATTACCACTGCTGTTGTGTCTAACTCCTCAATTGATTGGGGTTTAGCAGTCAGACAAGGAGTGTTAAAAAAATTATCTAATTTAGCTATTTGCAAGGATTCTAAAACTTGACGTGCTTGTTTGAGATTATCTTGACTAGCTGAAGGTTGTAACAATAATCCGATTAAATGTCGATAAATTGGCTCTATTTCTTCGATAAAGTTAAACTGAATTTGGGATTCAACTGCTACTAAGTCTTGTCGTTGTTGAGCTAAGATTTCTATAGCTGCTTGATTAGCGATAATCCCTTCTTCTACTTTTCCTTGTTGTGCTAATATTCTCGCTAATTGCCATTGAGATTGAGAAATTATTTCTGACGCATTAATACTTATACCTAATTCTAAAGCTTGTTGAGTTAATCTTTCTGCTTCTGTTAGTTGTTGGTTTTGTTCGTATAATTTTCCGAGAGTGATTAAAGCATAAGCTTGAGAGTTTGTATCCCCTAAGTCTTGGGCTTTGACTAATACTTGAGCTAAAACTTCTGCTAAATATTTACTGTCATTATTATTGGCTGTAACTGCTAATAACTTTAGCCAACTTTGCGCTAAATTAATTTGTAGATAAAGATTGTGACGACTTGGTGGTAATTGTTGGATCTGCTCAGTTATACTCTCAATTAAATCTCTTGCTTCTTGGGGTTGCTCTAATTGTATTAAAAGATTGAGCAATTTTAATTCTGGTTCAAGATTGTTAAGTCCTACAGCTATAGCTTGTTGGTAATAATTTAGGGCGATATCTGTTGCTTTTAATCCCAAAGCATTATTACCTAAACTGGTAAGATTAGTACTTATTTGCGTTGGTATATCTAACTTTTTAAAGATATCTAAACTACTTTCTAATAAACTTTGGGCTAGAGAATAGTTGCCAGTATTTTGAAAATTAACTCCTAAAGCATGAATAGCGATCGCCTCTAATTCGCTATGATAGTTATCTTGATGTTTCTCCCACTCAACTAGATTAAAATTGTTACATTTTACCTGAGTTATTTCTAAGCTTTCTAGTAACTTATCACAAGCTAGTCTATAATAACCCAACTCCTTTAAAGCTTGAGCTTGATTAATTTTACTTCCTTTTATCCCTTGTTCATCTTCTAAGAGAGTATAGACTTTTTCCGCTGTTTCCCAACTAGTTAAAGCTGATTGAGTTTTACCCATAGCTAACTCTACATTACCTTGAGTATTCAAAGCTTGGGCTAAAAGAAGGTTAGGTTGTTGAGTAGATAATAATCTGATACTTTCCTGAATAGTTTCTGTCGCTTTTATCCAATCAAAAGTATCTTGATAAACCCAAGTCAGATAAATCAAGGCTTGAGATTCACCTAATAAGTCATCTTCTTGATTAAAACCTTCTCTTGCTGCTTCCCAATGCTCAATTGCTGCGGGATAATTTCCCTGATCATATTGTTGTTTTCCCTGATTGAGTAATTGTGTGTAATTAACTGCATCTTGGGCAACAACTGCTACAGTAAAACTTAAAATTACCAGTATTATTAAAAATATCTTTTTCATGGTATTTTATGGCTCTCTCGTACTTATAGTGATAAGTAAATTTTAGATATTGTAGAATGGATTAGGCGCGGGTCATAATTTGTCAATTCTAGTACATTTTTCCTGGAAGCGCCGTAACCCACCTTAGAAAGGTTGTAACTTAATATACAGTTTACCCCTCTGTCTCAGGAGAGCCATAAATAGCAATTAAAATTAAGACATAGTATTTTTTAACCAATTTTCTAAATCTGTTTGATTAGTGAAGTCGATTAAATCTTCTGCTAATCTCTCTAAAGATTCTAAATTTAATTGAGCAATTGTTGTTATTAATTCTGGGGTAATATTTCCTATTTTTTTAGTTAGTAACCGTTGAATCAGACTTAAAGCTTCTTCTCTTTTACCTTCAATTTTACCTCTAATTTCACCTTCTTGAATCGCTCTGGCTCTATCTTCTTGATATAATGGTGCTAGTCTCATGATTAACTCACTCTCTTCTGTGTTTGTACTTGGTTGATTAACTTCTAAATTCTTTTGTAAGGTATAGAGTATCTCTAGAATAACTGATTTAAGAGGATTATCTGGAGATAAGTTGATTAACTCTTCTATTGCTCGTTGTTGTACTTTTCCCCTTCCTAATAATCTTAACCATAAAGTCTCACTAGTAGAGGGTAACTGGTGTATCACTATTATAGCCGCTCTTAATAGATTAGCCAAAAAGTAGATACCTTCTCCCCAATCAGATTGAATCTCTCCACCACATTGATTCAGAATTAGTTTAGATGCAGTAGGGGTAATAATCCAGAGTCGGGGTAAGTTATCTTCGGAGATAGTTTGCTTATTGCGGTTACCTTCACGGTATAATTGTGCTCTAACGGCTAAAAGTTTAAGCAGACAATCACCAATTTCTCTAAGATACCCAATTCTTGAGGAAGTGTAGCAACGGTGGGGTTAAAATAAAGGTCAATTTCTCTAATTTCGTCAGAAAGTTGTTTAGCGACTTGTACTTCTCCATAGGGAGTTAAAAGGGTTTCAAGATAATCTTTATTAAATTGGTCATAAATAAATCTAGTCAAGGAAAATCAATCTCTATACTCATTTAATAACTTCATTGTAAATTAAAAAGGATAACCAAAATTTAAAAAACTGTAATGTAAGGGATACTAAACAAGGGAACCTTTACTAAAAAGGAGTAAATTCAATTAAAAAATAAAACCCATTTTCTTGTAAACTATTGCCAGTATTGTTTAAATCTATTAAAGGGATACCATAATCTAATTTAGCTCTAAATTTATCTCCTACTAAGAATTGTACAGTTAATCCCGTACTAGCGAGAGTATTTTTAATCAAAGGGAAATCATCGCTATTCCAAACCGTACCAAAATCTATAAAAGGTCCTAACTGTAGGGTAGCATTCCAATTAGGAATTTTAGCAAGATTAAACCGTACTTCTGTAGAAAGAAATAAACCATTATCAGCGATTAAAGCGTCTTGGGGATAACCTCTAACGCTATAGACACCACCTAAACTATATTGCTCTAGAGATAGTAAACTATCGGGTGTTAGTTGGATATCACCTCTGACTAAAAGGGTTGTATCGCGGTTAAGTAATCGTAAATACTGTAGTTGTCCTTGCCAACTAAAAAATTGACTATCTGGACCTTCAACATTAATCGTAGCATTAAAAGTATCTAAACCCAAATTAAATTGAGAATTAACTAAAAATACTTCTTGACTATTTCTATAAATATATTCTTGGAAAAAACGGAGAGCAAAAATTCTACTATAACCATCTTCTTCGCTACCTCTAGCAATAGGAAAAGGAATATTTAAAATAGTTGTGTTAGATTGTTGCCAATCTGCGGTAATTCCGATCGCTAATTGCTGATTAGGAGTTTGTCGAATCGGTTGACGATAGCTAATCTGATATTGACGGTATCGAGAATCTAAGTCAAGTTGAGCAAAGGGTGAGGTAATTACTTCACTTTGGGAACGACGATGACGTAAAGTAATTGTACCATTGCTAGGATTAACAAAAAAACCATAACTTAATTCATCGATGGAGTCGCCACCTTCGGTGATATAGTATCTCAGATTAAAGCGATCGCCATAACCTGTTAAGTTATAGTGAGTAAGTTGTCCTAATAATCTCTCTGTACCTACACTAGGATTGCGATAGTTATCAAAACTTAATAATAGCTCAACAGCACGAGCTTCTGTAACTTCAAGTAGTAATATACTAGAGCCTGGAGCAACACCAGGGGATAATTCAGCAGATAGACTAGCAATTAGGGGGTCTAATTGTAATAATTGTAAAGCATTTAGTAACTTTTCTAGATTAACTGGAGCAGGAGTAGCTAAATTAATTCGTTTACGAATATATCCGTGTTTAAGTCTATTTAAGCCGATGATTTCTATATTTTCTATTTTCCCTTCAATTACCTGGATAGTAAGCTGATTATCAGTAATAGTTTGGGGAGGAATAAACGCTCCAGACGTGATATAACCTTGTTCATAATATAACCTAGTAATTTCTTCAGCAGCTTGGATTAATTCATTAAAAGAGAGAGGACGATTTAGATATAATTCTAATTGTTCTGCCAATTCTTCTGCTGAAAAAACTGTACTCCCAACAACTTGAAATTGTGTAATAGTAATTGCTTCTGGTGTGGTTTCTGGTGGTAAAAGAGTTGGAGGTGGTAAACTAGGGGGAGTGGGTAATAAATCTTCTAGAGGTGGTAATAGTTCTAATTCTGGGGGTGTTTCAGGTGAAGGCAATTGAGGTCGGGGAATAGTTTGGGCTAAACTAGGTTTTGCTTGAATAAACATTAACAAACATAAGATTAAGATGGTTTTCATGTTTATCTTGTTAAGTTAAGCTTATTGATTAAAATTTAACCGTATATTTACTTATCTTTAGTTAAATAATATGAAGGAAATAAGCTGAGTTAACTAACTAGGTTTATTATTTATAATAGAGGGAATGTGGGGAATAAATCAATGAAAAAAATATACTTATTACAACTATTGTTATTAACCCTAATCGGGAGTCAACAACAAGTAGCAGCGCAAATAATTCCTGATCAAACCCTAGAGAGAGAGAATTCAGCTATAACCCAACAAGAAGCAAAAGATATCATCACAGGGGGTGCGAGAAGAGGGGGTAATCTCTTCCATAGTTTTCAAGAATTTAATGTGCAAGAATTCCAACAGGTATATTTTGCTAATCCTCGTGGGATAGAAAATATCCTAACCAGAGTCACAGGGAGAAACGTAACTAATATCTTAGGAGTATTAGGGGTTCAAGGGAGTGCTAATCTATTTTTAATTAACCCCAATGGGATATATTTTGGACCAAACGCACGACTAGACGTAAGAGGAGCATTTACCGCGACTACAGCAGATGGTATTCTCTTAGGAGAAGAAGGGATATTTAGCGCGAGTAACCCAGAAACTAGCGTCTTACTCAGAGTCAATCCTAGTGGAGTATTTAGTAACGCTTTACGAGAGCATAACAGAAATATACAGGTAGAAGGGGTATTAACCCTTACAGGAGAAAGTAATCTTACCCTAATCGGAGATAACCTCAATCTAACAGGAGCAACCATAGAGGTAGCTAGAGGGAATCTAACCTTAACAGGAAGAGAGATTAATCTAACTGCTACTAGTAACATTCTCAGTCAACAGGGAGGGGATATAGCTATAACCTCTGACAACTTGAGAGTAACAGAAGGAAGCAGAATCGAAAGTGACGGAAGAGGGGAAATAAGATTAGAAGTAACTGAGAATCTGACTATCACAGGATTTAATACTGATGGGTTATTTAGTGGGATACTCTCTACAGGAGGGGGAAATATCCTAGTTAACCCCAATCAACCCCAAGGAGAAGTAGAAATCAGCGCTAGGGGTTTTATCGCTAGTCTAACCGATAGTAATCAACCAGGAGGAGCGATCGCCCTTAATGTTAATAATCTCAATATAACCGAAGGGGGACAAATCCTCAGTATTAGTCAGAGTAATGCTCCAGGTGGAGATATAATTATTAACGCTACAGAAAATATCACCATAGAGGGTAAAAGTTTTGAGCATCCTTTTGGGGGAGTCAATATCTACCATCTAGACAATTTAACCTTTAAAACCGATGTTAACCCAGATGTAGAAGAATCAGGAGCAAACGGGATACCCTACCTCTCCATTCAGCGCACCGATACAGATATACGCACTGAAGATACAGTAATTACCTCCCTAGAGAATACCTATGGGAACTTAGATTATTACTCCTTTACTATAGAGACAGCCGGGAGCGAAGGCATTTTTGACATAGATTATGGTAGTTATGGAGAAGTAAACAAAGCCAATATGGATAGTATCATCTTTGTGTTGAACGCTGTAACAGGAGAATTAATCGACAAAAATGACGACTCAGAGATTACCCAGGGAGCAGGTGGTAGTGTAAGTAACTTGGACTCATACCTGAGAGTAAATTTTGAGCAACCAGGTACATATATCCTAGGGGTGGGACATTTTAACTCTTATGTAGCCGAAGATAAACCCAATCAAGCTCCAGTATTTATTGACCGAAGAATCGCTCCAGGACAAGAATACACCTTACAACTATCTTTAGAAAATAGAGGCAAGACAGAACCTCTAGATTTACCCTTTAATCCTAATTATACTCCCAAAAGTGGCATCTACAGCCTTAACTATCAACAAGGAGCAGGAGGTAATATCACTCTTAAAGCGAGAGAATTTAATCTAGGTAGTGATGCAGAAATCCTTAGTCATAGTTTTGGTAGGGGAAAAGGTGGAGATTTAGCCATTGAAGCCAATCTGATTGAAGTAGTTAACGCCAAAATAGAAATTAGTCCTTACGGTGAAGGAGATGGGGGTAATATTCGGATTGAAACCCTCAGATTAAGACAAGATAACGGCAAAATTTGGACAGATACTTACTCTTGGGGGGAAACCAGAAGACCAAAAGGAGGAGATATCCTGGTTATCGCTACAGAATCGGTAGAAATATTAGCAGGTTCTCGTATAACCACTGATGCTTTACATAATAATCAAGCGGGAAATATTCGGATTGAAACCCAAAATATGAGGGTATCAGGTTCGCGCATTTCTCCCAATGCTTTTCAACAATCCCTTGGGGGTGACTTAACCATCATAGCCTCAGAAAGTTTAGAGTTAAGCGATCGCTCATTTATCGAAGTAGAAAGCTTTTTTAGTACAGGTGATGCAGGGGATTTATTGATTCAAACAGATCGCCTCTTGATTAACCAGAGATCGGTAATTGACACTTCCACCGAACGCCCTGAAGGAGGGGGAGACGGTGGGGATACTAGAATTATCGCCCGTGAGATTATGATCACCGAGGGATCTAAAGTATCTACAGAAACCTTCGGCGATGGTAACGCGGGTAATATGTTAATTGAAACAGAAACCTTAACCATTAGTGATGGAGCAGTTTTAAGTACAGCCACCACAGGTGTAGGTACAGGGGGAAAGCTAACTATTATAGCGACAGACTCGGTTAACCTCAATAATTTCTCTCTGGTAGAGACTCGAAGTAATGCTCAAGGAATGGCAGGTAATCTTACGATTGCTACAGGATCATTAATCCTGAGAGATAGAAGCAATCTTTCTACCGCGACTAGAGGAACAAATCTAGGGGGAGAAATTAATATTAATGCTTTGCAAAAGGTAGAGATAGATAATGCTTCCCTTAACAGTGCAGCAGAAATAGCCAGTCAAGGTAATAGCGGTAATATCGAGATTAACACCACTGAATTACTCTTAAATAATGGGGGCAGAATTCAAGCACAAACCCAAGGTACAGGAATAGCCGGAGATGTCAATATTAACGCTAATGAGGTTAAGATTTTTGGTGTTAATCAAGCCGGTTACGCTAGTGGCATAATTAGCGCGAGTGAATCTACTAACAGTGGTAGAGGAGGTGAAATTAACCTCCATACTCATACCTTACGCATAACCGAGAGAGGGTTTTTGAATGCGCGCACCCTTAGTAATAATGATGGGGGTAGTATTTACATAACCACAGATCGCCTCATTCTCGATACAGGTGGACAAATCATCACCAGCGCTAAAACCGAAAGTACAGGTAACGCAGGTATTATTACTGTTGAGGCTAACACCAGTATAGAAATTAGCGGTACAGGAACAGATATCGAACCTCCCGAAGATGCTACTATTGGGACACCTTTTGCAAGGGAAATCGTCTATGACTTACGGAATTTTGAGTTAACTAATGAACCTAATCCCGACGTCGAACCAGGTTTACCCTATATCACCGTAGAAAGAACTATCACAGATATTAAAACTGGTGAAACTATTTTAGGTGAAGCAGGTAACCAGTTCGACTATTATCTCTTTGGTGTCGCAGAAGGAGATACTCAAGGAATCTTTGATATTGACTATGGCAATGTTAATAATATACCCTTTAGTACTGATACCGATACCATGTTATTTCTCTTTGATATCAATGGTAGATTATTAGGTAGTAATGATAATGCAGACATTAGCTTAGGAGGTAGTGGAAGCGTTAGAGAAGATGACGCCTACCTTACTACTACTTTTGCTCAACCAGGATTATACGTCATCGGTGTGGCTGAAAATGGTTCAATCGCCTCAGATACTCTCCTAATTAGAGGTAACGTTATGGATGCAGGGGATACCTATCAACTTCATATCTCCCTAGAAAGTCCAGGTAATTTTATTACTGATATCCAATTTGAAGATTTAAACCCCAATTTAGGGCTACTGAGTGGTTTATTCGCTCAAACCCTCGGCACAGGTGATGGTGGTAATATCTCCCTCAATACCCCCAATCTCTCAGTAAATGGAGCTATTATTGACGCTTCTTCCTTAAATATTGGTACAGGGGGTAATATTATTATTAACGCTGATAACCTTTCCTTAAACCAGGGTAATATCTCAGCAACTAGTTCCTCTGGAAGAGGAGGAAATCTTAATTTAACTATTGCCAATACCCTAAGTTTAGAGCAAAATAGTACTATCTCCACTCAAGCAGGAACTGAAAATACAGCAGGAGGTGATGGCGGTAATATTAATATCAGTAACCAGTTTTTATTTGTTTTTGATAACAGTACCATTAATGCCAATGCTTTTGCAGGTAATGGGGGCAATATTACCATCAACGCTGAAGCGATTTTCCTTAATTCTTCTGATAGTATCACCGCTAGCTCTCAATTAGGGGTAGATGGTATCATCGAAATAAAAAGTCTTGATCTCAAGCGCAATTTAGCTTTAATTGCTAATCTTCAACCCCAAAACCCCGCAGAACAAATTACCCCAGGTTGTGGCGAAAATACGGGCAATAACTTTGTAGTAACAGGGAAAGGTGGTTTACCCACCAAGCCTGATCAAGTTCTCACTAGTCAACAAATATGGCGCGATCGCCGTGATTTATCTGAATCAGTAGTAATTATTCCGACAACCACGGAAACCCCAGCCATTATTCAAGCTAACCATTGGCGTCAACAATCCGACGGTACTATCATCTTAACCCATAATCCCTCTTGTCCACCCTCTAACTAGATAGGAAAATACTATGATTACTATCAATAAAACTCTCTCTTTGTTGTTTGTCTCTCTGTTAATAGCTACAGAAATTGTGCTTACCTCCCCTTTGGGGGCTGAAACTGAATCTCAACAGAAAAACGTCTATTTTACCCCACCTGATGCAGGTAAACCCAATAATACTACTCAAGGTGGTACGAGACCAGTTAGACTCTGTGCTAATGATACCTCAGCTCCTGAAATCTTGGTTACAGCATTAGTACCTGATAACTCTAGCACCTTAACTACGGCTACACATCCTACTTTTCTAGTCTATTTACCCCCAACAACCGCAGAAAATCTAGTTTTTAGCTTACGCGATCCTCAAGAAACATATTATTATCAACAAACTATCCAACTTGATGGACAATCTGGGATCATTAGCTTTACTTTGCCAGAAAACGCCCCACCCCTAGAAGTTGATCAAGATTATCTCTTCTCCTTTACCCTAGCTTGTGAAGAAACTATCAGCCCTGATGATTTCGTCTGGTCAGGAAATATTCGCCGTGTTACTTTAACAGCAAAAATAGACTCAATTAATTCTCTAGAATTAGCCTCTTTTTACGGTGAAAATGGGATCTGGTTAGATATGTTAGCATTAATAGCTCAAGAACATTTAACTAAACCTAATGATCTTACTATTAGTCAAAATTGGCAAACAGTTTTGGAATCAGTAGGGTTAGAGGAAATCAGTGAGCAACCACTGCTAGAGTAAAACTTAATCTAAAAATATCCGAATAAATAACCAGTTTATCGTATAATCAAGACAGGAGTTCAAGGTAACAGTATTACTCAATATGTTAAACCCAAAGAAGCAGCAGTAAATGACTATTTGGTCAAAGCTAAAACAAAGCTTCTCTAATAGCCAAGAAAGAATCTTAATTGCTACGATTGTATCTATAGTTATTATTCTTCTTAGCTATCTCGGACTTTTTCAGTCTTCAGAGTTATTTTTTCTCGACCAATTTTTTAGCTGGAGACCACCAGAACCCTTAGACTCTAGAATAGTAATCGTTACCCTTGATGAAGAAGATATCGCCTATTTTCAAGAATGGCCCCTATCTGATCGCAATCTCGCTGATTTGTTAACTAAGATCGCTCAACAAAAACCGCGAGTAATTGGTTTAGATATTTTTCGCAATATTTCTGTTAAAGAAGGACAGGAAGAATTAACAGCTGTTTTTGAATCGACACCTAATTTAATCGGGATTGAAAAAATAATTCAACCATCTATTCCTCCTAATGCGATTTTACGATCTTTGGGACAAGTTGCTTTTGCTGATTTTGTCTTAGATAATGACGGGAGAATTCGCAGAAATTTAATTTCTGTACAACTTGAAAATGGTGGAGAAATCGAATTAGGTTTAGGGACTAAATTAGCTTTAATCTATCTAGAAGCTGAGGGAATTACTCCCCAACCAACCAATTATAATAACTCCATCGAGTTGGGTAAGGCTAAATTATCTCCCCTAGGGAAAAGATTTGGGGGTTATATGCGGTTTGATAATGGTGGTTATCAGATTCTCTCTAATTATCGAGGAACTAAAGAAAGTTTTTTAACTGTTAGTGCACAAGATGTTGTTAATAATAATATCAGTGCCAATTTATTTAGCGATCGCCTGGTTTTAGTAGGAGCAACAGCACCTAGTCTTAGTGATAGATTTTTTCTGAATAATCAGCAAACTCATGGAGTAATTGTTCATGGAAATTTTGCTAGTGAAATCTTAAGCGCTGCTTTAGATAATCGACCTTTAATACGAGCTTTTAACTCACCTATAACTTGGGTTTGGGTTTGGTTATGGTCTTATTTGGGAACGGTTTTAATCTCAAAATTAATTAAATTCGACCTGACTAAATTAAATAGTCATTTATTGAGTTTATTATTTACAATTTCTATATTAACCTTAAATGTTATCTTTATTTTTAGTAGTTATTTATCTTTTTTATTTGGTTGGTGGTTAATTGTCTTTACTCCTTTTGTCTCTTTAAATATTTCTGTAATTTTAACTTTATTTTATAATAATTATAATCTCCATAAAATAGCCACTAAAGATACTCTTACTCAAGTAGCTAATCGTCGTCATTTTGACTTTAATTTATCTCAACAATGGCATTTACACAATCAAAGTCACCAGTATTTATCCCTGATTATCTGTGATGTTGATTTCTTTAAACTATATAACGATACCTATGGTCATCAAGAAGGCGATCGCTGTTTATACCTGGTAGCGCAAACTTTAGAAAAAGCAGTCAGAAACACCGATTTAGTCGCTCGTTATGGAGGAGAAGAATTCGTAGTAATTTTACCTAATACTAACCCTACTATAGCTAAAGAAATTGCTCAAAGAATAGTAGAAAAAGTAGAAATGACAGGAATTCCTCACTCACAATCTCTGATTAGTAAAAATGTTACCCTCAGTTGTGGTGTTGCTAGCGTTATTATTACCCCTTCTCTATCTATACCTAATTTAATTTCTCTGGCTGATCAAGCACTATATGCAGCCAAAAAGCAAGGAAGAAACCGAGCTATTTTATATAATACTGATCTTGAATCTTTGAAGTGAACCAAGAATGAGTAAGATAAATAAAGTTTGTCGCTCAATAAAAAGGGTTTTAGCAAAGAATGACGATTAGAGGAATATTATTATGGGGGTTGTTATACCGTTTATTAGTAGGAACATGGTTAACCCTAAGTTATGATGAATTTTATTACTATCTTTATAGCAGACATTTAGATTGGAGTTATTTTGACCATCCTATTTTGGTGGCTTTAACTACAGGTTTTACACCTTGGTTAACGGGGATTGTCTCACCACTGAGTTTAAGATTTGGGACGATAATTTTATATACAGGGAGTTTATATCTACTTTATTTAACAGGAGTCAAATTATTTGGCAGTAAAGCAGCGCGGTTATCTGTAGCGATCGCCTCAATCATACCTATATTTCAGATAGCCTTTGGTATTTTAACCCTTCCCGATGGACCATTGATTTTTTTTTGGTCAGCTAGTTTATATTGTGCGGTATGGCAATTTTTCCCTAAAGGTGATTATACCCCGAGTTACCGTCTTCTCTGTTTAGCAGTCTTGGTAGGGTTAGCTTGTTTAAGTAAATACCATGGCTTTATTCTAGCTTTGGGGTTATTAGGTTTTGTCTTATTTAGTCCTCAACATCGATGTATTTTACTCTCTCGGTGGGGTTGGTTAGCAATTGGGGTATTTTTTCTAACGATTTCTCCTATCTGGATTTGGAATTATCAAAACGATTGGGTATCTTTTCGCTTTCACCTATCGAGTCGTTTTCAAGCAGATCCAGGGGTAATTAAACCAGATTTTAGTATCTTGAAAGTTTTAATCGTATTTTTAGCCAATATTCTTTATTTATTCCCTAGTTTTGGCATACCCTTAAATTGGGTAATATTTCGTTCCATACAAGAACAATTTAAAAATAAACAAGTCCAACTAGCCGAAAATTTGATTTTATGGGTATCCTTACCACTGATTATCGGATTTACCCTATTGGGAGGAAAACAACAAGTTTTAGCAGCATGGCCCATGGCGGGTTATTGGGGTGTAACCTTGTTATTGGGGAAATATGCGGTTAATTGGTCAGCAAAATTAGTAGAGAGATGGTTAAAATATTCAGCAATAGCGATCGCCACCTTGATGGTGATATTTTTACTGCATTTGCGTCTAGGAATTTTACAGAAACCCAGTCAATACGCCATCTTTGGGGGGATATTAACTCCCGAGACAGATACATCTACCGAGATGTTTGACGTTAAACAACTAACCGAAGCTTTTCGTCAATCACCCTTCCAGGAAGTATTAACAGAGACAGACTTTGTCTTTACCAACGCTTGGTATCTCGCGGGACAAATTTACCTTGGTTTAAAACCAGTAGTAAATATTCCTGTAACCACATTAGGAGATGATATGCGAGGTTTTGCCTTTTGGTATGATACTGAAGATTGGGTAGGTAAAAACGCCTTGTATATTACCTTAGATTCTGATGACCAGATAGAGGGTTTAACAGCAGCATATAGTGATTATTTTGCCGAATTTAAACCAATAGGGAGAATACCAATTTATCGAGGCCAAGAAATAGTCAAAAAATTGCACGTTTATCAAGGTAAACAGATGTTGCGCCAATATCCTCTAGGATTGAGATAATAATGCTAAAATTTGAGTAATAGTAAAGATGTGTTAAGAGTTCCATGAGTTCTGTAATTAGCGTCGCAAAACAAAAACTAGAAAAACCCCCCTTAGAATTACATTATCTAGGCGATCGCGCTTTAAGAGGTAAAGCCAAACGCATCGCCAAAGTGGATCAAGAAACCAGAAAACTAGTAGAACAAATGCTGCAAACGATGTATAGTTCTCAAGGAATAGGTTTAGCAGCGCCTCAAGTAAATATCAATAAACAGATAATTGTCATTGATTGTGAACCAGATAATTCAGCTAATCAACCTGTAGTGTTAATCAATCCCCAGATAACAGGTTATAGTCAGGAAAAATGTGGTTTTGAGGAAGGTTGTTTAAGTATTCCAGGAGTCTATCTGGAAGTGATACGTCCTGAAGTGGTGTCCGTAAGCTTCAAAGATGAGAATGGACGACCTCGGAAATTAAAAGCATCAGGACTCTTATCCAGAGTAATCCAACATGAAATGGATCATCTTCATGGGGTTTTATTCGTAGATAGGGTACAAAATACCTTAGCCCTCACCGATGAACTGAAAAAAAACGGTTTTTCCTTACAAGCTGTTCAACCCTACCAGGAGTAATTAAAAATTATGGGAATGACCCCCAAAAGCGGTGTCTTGTTACTAATATCTTGCATAACAGCGATCGCCGCTGTCGGTTCAGTATTTGAGTTAAGTTCAGGAGATCCTGAATTAGGTCAACTAACCACGACGATTATTTTAATCGCTTCGATTCCTCTGACAGGTTTATTTTTTTGGGGGGCGGTAGTAGATACCAAAGCCAATCAAAAATAGATCTCAATGTTAGCAATAGCGCAATTTTGGGAAAACTAAATAACAGATGAGTAATTAAGGTATAGTTATGACCGACGCCTCTCGCCCTCCCATTCCACCTCCACCTCCACCACCTTCTACCTCTGTATCTGTTCCCACTGGTAGTAATTTTCCCCCACCCCCCCCCTCTAGTATCCCACCCCCTCCTCCTCCTCCTCCCTCTGAGTCTATATCTATAGATATGCCCATAGATATGCCTACAGGAGATAGTAGTCAAGCCTTTGAGACAATGCCCGTTGTTCCCAAAGCCAGGGCAGTTCCCCCCCCACCAAGACAGGAAAGTTACCAGCCGGAACCGCCTGTACGTCCTATGTCTCGACCATCTCCTGGTCATCCCACCCTAGAATATTTAGTCAGGGAAGCCTATGAGAATGGTTATTCGGACTTACACTTAGGGGTTAACGAAGTCCCCAGAATGCGCGATCGCGGTGACATCCTTATTACAGAATATCCTGTTACCGACCAACAGACCTTTATGAGTTGGTTACGGGAGATTTTATCAGAAGATCAAATTCAGCAGTTTAAAAAGAATTTAGAATTTGATGGGGCTACACAGTACGAATTCGCTAGGGTACGTATTAATGTCTTTGACTCCTTACGTGGTCACTCCATGGTTTTACGTTTGATTCCCGTCAAAATCTTAACTATGGAACAATTACGTCTCCCACCAGTGTTTAAAGACGTCTCTGACTATCATAAAGGGTTGGTTTTAGTTACAGGTCCTACGGGTTCGGGTAAATCAACTACTATGGCGGCAATGGTTGACTATATCAATAATGAACACGCTAAACATATTATCTCCATTGAAGACCCCATCGAATTCGTTCACCAAAGCCGTAAATCGATTATTCGTCAAAGAGAAGTAGGTATTCATACTCACAAGTTTGATAACGCCCTCAAAGCATCTTTACGGGAAGATCCAGATATCATTCTAGTTGGGGAGATGCGCGATCGCGAAACCGTGAATACAGCCCTTAAAGCTTCTCAAACAGGTCACTTGGTTATGGGAACTCTCCACACCAATAGTGCAGTGAAAACCCTAGAAAGGATCTTAAGTCTCTATAGCGCTGAAGAACAAGATGCTATGCGTATGGCACTAGCAGAATCTCTAGTAGCGATTATTGCTCAAGGACTTTGTCGTACTACCGACGGAAAACGAGCAGCTTACCATGACATCTTAATCAATACCGAAACCGTTAAAGACTACATCAAACAGGGTAAAAACGAAGAAATTAGCGCCCTTATGCTAGAGGGAGAATTCGATGGTATGATTACTATGAATCAATCTCTATTTAACCTCTATCAAGAAGGACGCATTACCGAAGAAATCGCCCTAGAAATGTCTCCTACTCCTAACGAAATGGCAATGATGCTCAGAGGTAGAATGTAAGCTCAATCAATGCTATAATCAATTCAGTGCTTGAGGTCTAATCAGCATTGTCAGATTATCAACCAGAAAACAACTTATACAAAGGAATCGCCTTATTTACTCCAGGAGGCGATTTATTTTATTGTCTCGATCCAACTAAACAAAATCGTTGGCATCTCCACCTCTGTATCGCTGTACAAGAAACCCTCAATTTAAGCGAACCTCCCCATTTTCTTGTACCCGCATATACAGCTACGGTAGATCGCTGGTTAATCTCTGGTACAGGAGAAATCAAAACCGCTACCTGTATCTACCCTAGACTGAAACCTTATCAGTGTTTGCTGAATGCTATTTTTAACTTAACAGAAAACTTAACTTGGCAAATCGCCCCTTGGCAAGAGGAATTCTGTAACCCCATCGCTTTAGATAGCTATCAGCAACGATTTCCCGAACTTTGGCAAAATCACGAGTTAGTAGTTAAGGTTGAATCTCCACATAACCCGAAGAAATTAACTCTACCTAAACCAGAAACCCTTCAAGGTTATACCCTACTACTATTTATCTCTAATCAGAATCTACCTAACCCTGAGACTCTCTACACCATTCACCAAATCTTAGAAGAAGGATTGAACTTACCTTATACCCTGAAAATAGTCGATATCAATAAATATCCCGAACAAGCAGAAAAATTTAATATCTCAGCTACACCAACTTTAGTTAGAATCCAACCTCAACCAATTCGACGCATCGTCGGTGAATTTGATAACTGGCAACGTGTTTTACAAATTCTAACCAGCTGAATAACTAAGCTAAAGTTTCAGGACAATAACCTAGTCCTCTGGTAAACTGTTCGCGGAAAGCTTCAATATCGCTAGTGTCAGGACTACCGTAAGAGACGATCGCCACCTGATAACGACGCATGACTTCAACAACGGTTTGACCAGTTTCTAAACTCCAAAAAACCATTTGAATACGCATTTCTGGTTGATAGACAATCCCTAACTCACTCATAAAAGCTTGGAAATTACCATGATAAGGTGGTTTTAATGGTTGAGCAAACTTGACTCTGATAATCCAGCCATTAATCTGATGAATGACAGCCATGTTGCAGGCGGGTAAACTAGTCATTCTGCGTAGATATTCAATTACCCGCAATGTTAAACTAGCGTTTGGTAAAAAATATACATAATCCATGGTAACCCCTTCTTCTCGCGATCCTACACTTTAAGTGTCGCAGAATCTCGACCCCTGATGGTAGGGGAAAAGCACCCGATTCTTAATGGGGGAATTTACCCAAAAACCTGTGAGCAAGGAATTGACAAATATTTTTTCTTGGGAAGAAACTAGCGATTTTTTAAGTCTGATGATATCGCGTCAATCATTTCTTGTAGCTGTACAGCACGAGGATCATTTTCCTTTTTCCAAAGCTCTACTGCTTTTTTCCAATCCTCTATCCCCTCTCTTTCTCCCATATTTGTGCGAGCACTACCACGACCATAATAAGCTTCCGCATTATTCGGTTCAAGACGAATGACCTCGGTAAGATCATCAATTGCACCTTGAAAATTACCTGCCTTGAAATGTTCGTCAGCACGATTAAAATAGAAATCGGCTGTATTTTTTGTCGTTTTGACTTCTATTGCTGCTGATGGCAAAATGAAAGCAGTTTCAGAAGTGTAATAAACAACACAAACAATAGCAGTTAAAGTTAAACGACCAATAACTTGAAAAATATAGTCTCTTTGCCAGGACATTCGCTGTGATTGTTCAGAAATAAATTTGATTTCATGATTATAACATTTAAGCTTTCCCATATCCAAAGATATAGGGGAATTTACCAAAAACCTGTGAGCAAGGAATTTACAATGGAAGATAAAGTTAAGTTAATTAAATCATGGCAGATCAACTAATTAAAGCCACCGCAGCTAATGGTGGTATTAGAGCAGTAGCAACCATCACTAATCGAGTAAGCGAAGAAGCACGTCAAAGACATCATCTCTCCTACGTAGCGACAGCAGCTTTAGGAAGAGCAATGTCTGCGGGTTTATTATTAGCTTCTAGCATGAAAACAGAAGCTTCTAGAGTCAATATCCGCATTAAAGGGAATGGACCATTAGGTGGTTTACTAGTTGATGCTGGGGTAGATGGTGCAGTCAGAGGATACGTCAATAACCCTGGAGTTGAGCTCCCTCCCAATGCGATCGGTAAATTAGATGTAGGTGGGGCGATCGGTAAACAAGGATATCTCTACGTGGTTAGAGACGTGGGTTACGGTTACCCTTACTCTAGTACCGTAGAATTAGTCTCAGGAGAGGTAGGAGATGATATCGCTAATTACCTGGTTAACTCTGAACAAACTCCCTCTGCTTTACTAGTAGGGGTATTTGTTGGTTCTCAAGGAGTTACTGCTTCGGGAGGATTATTATTGCAAGTAATGCCCAAAGCTGCTAAAGATGATAGTTTAGTTGCTCTTCTTGAGTCAAGAGTTAGCAAAATATCTGGATTTACTAATCTGTTGCGAGATGGTTATACTATCCCCGCAATTTTCCAAGAGTTATTAGGGGATTTGGGGTTAAATATCTTACCAGAGGTACAATTAGTCCGCTTTAATTGTGGTTGTTCCTCTGAACGTATGTTAGGTGCTCTGAAAATGTTAGGAGAAGCCGAGTTACAAGATATGATTGAAAAAGATAATGGTGCAGAAGCTACCTGTCATTTTTGTAACCAAGTTTATCAAGCTACTGGTGAAGAATTAGCTCAATTAATCGCTGATTTGAAAACTGGTGATAGTCTTGGATAAGGTAAATTATGACGGTTAAACGCTCCTTTAGCTCGTCTGATTAGATCTGTTTGATAAATAAATTCCTCTCTAGCATCTATGGGGTATGCTCGTAGTTTAAACTGAGTTCCCCAGGGATGCTCCTGGAGGATTACTACAACTGGCAACTTTAATTGTGTGTATCTACTACTATAAACCGCTTGATAGAGAATGCGCAGAACTTTTTCTACATCTACGCTATGATCAAAATAAAAGTCAGTAGCTACTTGTGCTTCTAGATGTCCAGTATTGGCGTTAGAGATACTCTCTGTCCAGATTTTATTATGGGGAATAGTGATGAGATTATCGTCAGCAGTTTGTAATTGTATCGTGCGCAATTGATAACCAACTACTTCTCCATAATGTTCGGCAATTTTAATGCGATCGCCAACCCGATAAGGGGTTTCAAATAACGCCACAAAACCTGCTATAATCGAACTGATATAATCTTTAAAAGCGAAACCTAAAGCAACCGCAATTGTTCCTGTTAAGGTTAATAGATTTGTTGGGGATAAATTCAATAATAAATTGGCTAAATAAGCAATAGCAATGAAAAGAACTATACTTTTTTGAAAGGGAAGAGATTGTTTAATTAGGAGACGAAATCGGCGAGGTACTTTCTCTGATATCCAGTTATTAAACCATTTAATTAAAGCTAATATAAACCAAGTCAAAAATATAGATGCACTTATATATAAAATTTTGGATATATCAATTTCTCTAAACAATTGTTCCAGAGTTTCTGTTGATTCTATTTGGGCAAATATCAATAAATTATTCATCTTGACTAACCAAAAAATTGTTATTAACTAATTCACTTTTTATCTGGTCATAATAACTAGGATTAATAGTAAGCAGATGCTCCTTGTCTTTTAACAAATCCTCAGCTAACAAAACTTGGACACAAGAGCGAATCTGACTAGATGATTCACCTAAACTTAATGCTAAATGATTGCGCGTAATTTGTCCATGAATCAACACAGAGTGGAGTAGATAACGATCTAGAGAGCTTATTTTTGGTAAACTAGGCAAAGATGGTTTAAATTGATATAGAGTAAGAGATTTATTCTTTAACTCCACCTCTTCTGGTGTAATAGCTAAACTATCTAGCCATAATTGGGCAGCAATATTACTGATACCTGAAGCTTCATTAACTAAAACCTCCCAATATTTAGAATTAACTAAACTTTCTAATTCTTCAGCTTGATAGTTATTTTTAACGTATTCTAATAAAGGATTAAACCATTCTTCCAGTGATTCCGCATCCATTTTAGGAAGGAATTTAATTTCAGGAAAATAAGCATTAATTTGACAAACAAAATCGAGAAAATCCCATGACCAATAATTACAACCTATGACCCAAAAATAATCCCGTTGTTTAACAATAAAATCTCTTAGGTATTCTAGACCATCCCAACCATCAATAGAACGTAAAAATAACTGATGTAAAGAGGGAATTACTAATACTGTCTGACTAGGATTATCTGTAGAAGCATAGGGTTGAGTTACTTCTTGGATTAAATCGGGAATCTCCAAGGGATTACTTAATCGAGATTGACCAGATAAGATGGTGATAATATCAACAGGATGGTTACTCCAGTTATTAATACTATCTCTTAAAATTTTAGCGATATTTTCTACAGGATTACTTAAAAAAACTATGCTATGGCAAGCGTCGGGATTTTCTTGCCAGTTTTTAACAGCTGGAGCGATCGCCTCTTGTATAGTATTTTGATAGATAATAGGAGAGGATAAGCACTGTAATTGTTTTTCTAGTTTAGTTTTAGGTAAATTCGGTAAAGATATCAGTTTTTTGTCTGGTTCTTTAGTTTGAGAGTGAGAAAACCATAATTGTAACTTTGACCGAACAAAACTAAACATAGTTAGGATCAATATTGATATAGATATCTTTTAATTCCGAATAAACGTCTAAAGCTTCTGTACCTGGTTCTCTTGTACCATTTCCCGACTGTTTAAAACCTCCAAAAGGCATATGGGGTTCACTTCCATAAGTACCACCATTTACTACAGCTACTCCTGCTTGAACTTTTTCACAGAAGCGTATAGCACGATGTAAATTACCTGTATGGATAGAAGCGGTTAAACCATAGGGAGAGTTATTAGCCAAAGCTAAAGCACTGTTAAAATCAGGTACAGAGTAGAGTATAGCAATTGGACCAAATAATTCTGTTTGGGAGATTGCCGCTTCAGGGGAGATATTCTCTAGGAGGGTGGGTGCGAGATAATAACCATCTTGATGTTCGCTATCGGTAAGACGATCTCCCCCGCTTAAGATTTTAGCACCATTGGCCCGGGCAGTAGCGATCGCCCTTAACATTTGTTGTAATTGTTTATTATTAATCACAGGACCTAAATCATCTGTATCCTTTGGTCCTACTTTAAGTTGTTTAGTTTTGGCTACTAACAAATCTCGAAACTGATCATAGATAGACTCAAAGATAATAATCCTACTACCTGCGGCGCAACGTTGTCCCGCGTTACTAAAAGCTGATAAGATAGTCCAATTAACCGCATTATCTAAATCTGCATCATCACAGACAACCAGGGGATTTTTCCCCCCTAATTCCAGGGAGATACGCTTTAAACTAGGACCTGCTACCGTTTGAATTTGACGTCCTACAGCGGTAGAACCAGTAAAACTAATAATATCTATATCCTGGTGAGCTACTAAAGGTGCTCCCGCTTCTTCACCGTAACCTTGAATAATATTTAACACTCCAGGGGGTAAACCAGCTTCTTGAGCGATTTGACCAAAAATCCAAGCCGTAATAGGGGTATCTTCAGCGGCTTTAAGTACAGCAGTATTACCACAGATGAGAGCGGGGAAAACCTTCCAAGCGACATTAGCGATGGGAGTATTAGCAGCGATAATTAACCCAGCTACTCCTAGGGGTTGACGAACCGTTAAAGCGTGTTTATGGGGAACAGCGCTCGTGGTAGTACGTCCATATAGTCTTTGTCCCTCACTAGCGTAAAATAAACCCAGGGCGATCGCCCCTTGAGTTTCCCCCAAAGCAGAAGCAAAAGATTTACCCGTTTCAGCAGCGACAATCTTAGCTATTTCCTCTTGTCTAGCTTTTAATCCCAAGACCAAATTATGGAGAATTTCTCCCCTTTGGACAGGTGGAATTTCCGACCAAGCAACAGTAAATTGTTTTCTAGCGACATCTACCGCGGTAGCGACATCCTCAGCTTGAGAACGAGTTACTTGACAGAGTGTCTGACCATTACAGGGGTTTAACTTACTAAACCAAGCACCACCTTGAGAGGGTATTTCTTGACCATTAATCCAGTTACAAATCTGTTGGGGAAAATTAACCATAAATGACATCAACGTGAGAAAATAGGCAAAGACTTAACTATTATAAGAGTATGAGTACACATATAGACGGAATTACCCCCCACGGTGGTCATTTAATCAATCGCGTAGCCACAGCTGCAGAAAGAGCAGAATTTCTCCAATTAGCCGACTCTCTACCTAGAGTACAACTAGATCAACGGGCTGAATCTGACTTAGTGATGATCGCCATCGGTGGTTTTAGTCCTCTAAAAGGGTTTATGGAACAAGCAGACTACGAGACAGTAGTTGAAGATATGCGTCTAACCAACGGTCTTCCTTGGTCATTACCCGTGACTCTCTCTGTGTCAGAAGAAGTAGCAGACTCCCTCAAAGAAGGTAATTGGGTACGTCTAGATAACTCTGAAGGTAAATTTATCGGGGTTTTAGAACTAACCCAAAAATACCACTACAATAAAGCTCACGAAGCGGTCAATGTTTACTTAACCGACGAGCAGAAGCATCCTGGTGTTAAAGTTTTATCTGAATCTGGACCAGTTAATTTAGCAGGTCCTGTTTGGTTATTAGACAGAGAAGCTCATCCTCTCTTCCCTTCCTATCAAATAGATCCCCTACAATCAAGGGCTATGTTTAAAGAGAAAGGATGGCAAACTATTGTCGGTTTTCAAACCCGCAACCCCATACATCGCGCTCACGAATATATTCAAAAATGTGCGATGGAGGTAGTTGATGGACTCTTCTTACATCCTCTCGTAGGTGCAACGAAAGAAGATGATATCCCCGCAGACGTGAGAATGCGTTGTTATGAGATTATGCTCGAAAAATATTATCCTCACGATCGCGTTATTCTGGCTATCAATCCTTCAGCCATGCGTTACGCAGGTCCTAGAGAAGCGATTTTCCACGCTTTAATCCGTAAAAACTATGGCTGTACCCATTTTATCGTCGGTAGAGACCACGCGGGTGTAGGAGATTATTACGGTACTTACGATGCACAAAAGATTTTTGCTGAGTTTGAACCCCATGAGTTAGAAATCGTCCCGATGATGTTTGAACACGCTTTTTATTGTAAGTTAACTCAACAAATGGCGACAACCAAAACTAGTCCCGCGACTAAAGAAGATCGTATTCACCTCTCAGGTACAAAAGTAAGAGAAATGTTGCGTCGTGGTGAATTACCACCCCCTGAATTTTCTCGTCCTGAAGTTGCAGCAGAATTATCTCAAGCAATGCAATCTCAAGTACAAAAGGTTTAAGTCAAATTCCTGCACTTTTAAACAAGTGCGGGCTTTTTTTGTTATCCTAAAAATGCTGTAATTACAAAACCTAAGCAGTCAGCATGAGAATTGAACGAAGGCGGTTTTTACAACAAACGGGATTAGCTATACTAACTCTAGGTACTAGTCAACTCACTTTACCTGGATTTAACCGCTATGTTCAAACTCTAGCTGCTACAACTAACCGTAAGTTAGCTTTGTTAGTAGGAATTAATCAATATCCTCACTATCCTCAATTGAATGGTTGTTTGACGGATGTTGAGTTACAAAAAGAGTTGTTAATTCACCGTTTTAATTTTCAACCCCAGGATATTGTTACCCTCACTGAAAAAGAAGCAACTAGGGAAAACATCGAAACCGCTTTTACAGAACATCTTATTAAACAAGCTAAAGCTACTGATATAGTGGTTTTTCATTTTAGCGGTTATGGTAGTTTAGCAAGTCTCCCTAATCAAACTAATCTCCCTAGTTTAGTACCAGTAGATAGTAGCTTCCCCAATAAAAAGAACTCCACTAGTAATCATTTACTAGAAAAAACCTTAGTTTTATTAGCCCAATCTTTACCTACAGATAAGGTTACTCTAGTCTTAGATACTAGTTATGCTATTCCTAGTCAATTACTTCTCGGTAACTTGAAAGTTCGTTCTTTATTACCACCTGGTGAACAACAAGAAAATATCTCAGAGGTAGCTTTTGCTGAACAAATACGATTAGGGATACCTTCAACTAAAAAAAATCTTCAACCAATATTATTACACGCGGGAGCAGAAAATCAACTAGCGGTTGAACAACGTTGGCAAAATTTTAGTGCGGGTTTATTTACTTATAATCTTACTCAAGATCTTTGGTCAAAAATTCCCCCGACTAATTTAATTACTAGTTTAGCTCAAGCTACTGCTAATATCGCTACTGTGATGGGAAGTCAACAACAACCTCAATTGAGTAAACCTGCTCTGACATCAGATGTGGTTTACTACCTAAAATCCCAATCAGCTTTTTCTGCTCATGGTTATCTTAGCTCAATTGGAGAAGAACCACAAGTAAATCTATTAGGATTACCCGCAACGGTTTTACAAAATTATGGTGCTAACTCTCTATTCGCGATACCTGAATTAAAACCTGAGCAATATTTACAGTTGCATAGTCTAAATAAATTTACTAGTAATGCAAGTTGGCTCGGTGATAATCCCCCCAAAAACTTAAAAGTAGGACAAGTTGTTCAAGAATATCTCAGAGTTTTACCCAAAGATGTAAAGTTAGCTATAGCTTTAGATAATAGTCTCGAAAGAATCGAAAGGGTTGACGCTACTAGTGCACTAGTTAATCTGGATCTAGTTGATGGTATAGTTAATCCAGGGGAACAATGGGCTGATTGTTTATTGGCAAAAACTTCTACAGGTTATGGTTTATTGACTCAGAAAGGTAATCTTATCCCTAAAACCACAGGGGAAGTTAACGAAGCGATTAAGTCAGCGGTTACTCGTTTAACTCCTAATTTAGCAGTAATTTTAGCAGCCAAATTAAGCAGACTTACTCTCAATCAAGCTTCTTCTCGCTTACCAGTAGAAGTTAGTTTAACGATTTTTGACCAACGTAATCAAATGATTTGGCAAAAAATTAGCCAATCAGGAGGTAAACAAGATAAAATCACTAGGAAAAATCCAGGACAATTTCTCCCTAGTATCCCGATAAATAAATCTATTCAATATCGTTTGACTAATCAGGGTAATAACCCTATTTATTTTATCTTATTAAGTATCTTACCTGATCATCAGGCGATCGCTCTTTATACCCCTCCTCTGAATCAAAAAACCTTACCTTCTGTGGTTAATCCAGGAGAAACTCGCGTTATACCTAATCCCAATAATTCTTTTACTTGGAAAACTTCTGAACCTTTAGGTATTACAGAAACTCTAGTGATTTGTAGTGATAGTCCTTTTAAAAACACTTTAGAAACTCTCGGTAATCAACAACAAACCTTGGGGAATAAAGAAACAATTGTCTTGTTACTTAAACCTTTAGGAGTTATCCAAGCTATTCTGACAGATTTAGACAACGCAAGTCAGGCTAAATCAAAATTAATCCCGAATTCTGCTGATAACTATACTTTAGCGGTTACTCATTGGGCTAGTTTAAGTTTTGTAATTAATACTCAATAGCTCAATTATAATGTAAGAGTTTTTCTAGATAGGTTTTATAAATCACATGACTACCAGAGCTATCATTATCTTCCCTCATGGAGGTTTAAAAAACAAGGTACAGTCTGGTATTTTTTGGAAATTATTTGATTGTTGTACTAAAACCACTCTTAATCCTCCCGTTGTTGTTGTTAATATGGAAACAAAACAAAAGGGAAAAGCAGCTATTTTTTATAACGATATTATTGTTAATAATCGTCAGCTTGATTTAGTAGAAATTTGGGCTGTTGATACTTGTCAAAGATGGTTAACTGGTTGGGGATATGTTCTCGATAACTACCCTGATACTGAACGTTTAGTTTTATTACCTGGTGATACCGAACAAATTGGCGGTTTAAGTATTAAACATATTCTCAATAAATTAGAAACTATCGAAGATAAACTAGGGGAAATTTTTGAGTTAGGTAAAACGGGAGATGTGAATATTTTATTACAAGAAATTGCTATTTATCTGGAATCAGAAGAGATCAATCAACTCATTAAATTTATGGGTAATGTGAATCAATTTATTGATAAACTTCAACAATTTTTAGATTTAGGGAGTTATTATAATCATGATATACCCGATATTATTCTGGGAGATTATATCACAGGTTTAGAATTTTCTGCTAAAGATTTAATCGATCGCTATGGGACTTTTCCTCTTTTAGCTAATTGGTTTCCTACGATTACTCGTCATATCAATCAAATTCAAGAAATCGACGAATGGGAAAGAAATGGTGTTAAAAAACCTCGCTCAGAATTTCTCAATATTAAGCGGGAAACTCTCCAAGAATTATTAGCCTATAAACCTTTTGCTTATGAACAAACCTTAAATATTTTAATTCGTTCTTGGGATTTTAAAAGCAATATTTGGAAATATAAGATAGCTAAATTTACTTTAGGAATCCTTCAAGATGACAATAGTTTTCGTAAATATCGAGAGTGTTTAGACCAAATCGAAAGAACTGAAAGAATGTTAAGGGTACTTTGGAAGGAGATTAACGAACCTAAAAACCTAGAAGATTATCAACGATTTGTAGATAGTTATGAACAGTTAGACGTGCGTTCCACAGCCATTAGAGAAGCAGCTACCATAGTTTTACGTTCTTTGTTACAAATTAACTAACCCCAAATAGACGTTAAATTAATTACTAATCCAGGTAAAATTTTTTCTGCGGCAATAGTAAGAGGATTAGATAATATCTCTACTTCACTATTTAAACGATAGATTTCTAGGCTTTTGAGATTGGGATTTAATAACCATCCTAAAGGTACTCCACCTTGGAGATACTCTCTCATCTTATTTTGGAGTTGTGGCAGTGAATCACTAGGTGATAATAACTCTAACACAAAATCGGGAGCTAAAGGGGGAAACTTTTGCTGTTCATCTTTGCTTAGGTTATTCCACCTCTCTAGGGTAACCCAAGCTAAATCAGGAGAAAATAACGCCCCATTTGATAAGCGAAAACAAGTAGAAGAATCAAATAAAACCCCTAACTGGTTAGCTTGATTCCAGACAAAAAATAAACCAAGTAAATAAGCGTTTTGTCTTCCTGTTTCTCCTCCTGTAGGTGACATGACTCTTAATTCTCCTGTCGCCGATAATTCTAAGGATAAATTAGGGTTTTCTTGACATATTGCCGCAAATTTAGCACTAATTTGGTCTTTAATAGGGTATAAATTAATTTTAGTCATCTTGAGTCTGGTGTCTATATTTCTTTATGTTTAAACAAATTCGGGAAGCAACAGAACTAGATTTACCAGTTATTGTAGAAATTTATAACGCTAGTATCCCAGATCGCTTAGCTACAGCTGATTTAGTCCCTGTTACCCTAGAAAGTCGTCTCCATTGGTTTCAAGTCCATAAATCTGGCGATCGCCCTATTTGGGTATTAGAAATAGATGGTAAAATCGCGGGATGGTTGAGTTTTCAGAGTTTTTATGGACGTCCCGCTTATCGTCATACTGCAGAAATTAGTATTTATGTATCACCTGATTGGCGACGTCAAGGGGTAGGTCAAGAATTATTGACAAAAGCGATTATGGAGAGTCCTAAGTTAAATATTACTACTCTTTTAGCCTTTGTTTTTGCTCATAATCAACCAAGTTTAACTTTATTTAAAAAACAGGGGTTTCAACAATGGGGTTATTTACCTGGAGTTGCTAAACTTGACGCTCAAATTAGAGATTTAGTTATTTTAGGTCGAAAAGTATAAAGTATGATTAAGAAAATTTACTTATTATTAAGCTAGTATGAAGGATATCATTAGTAAAGTTCTCTCTCCCGCGGTTAATCTCTGGTTACACTCTCAATTAGACAAAGTCGAACAACTGCAAATTAACATCACTGGTACTAATCGTCAGATTTTAACTGGTTATATTCCTGGAGTTTCCCTAGGGAGTATCGCACCAGTGTATCAAGGGATACATTTAAACCAAGTAGAATTGACGGGAGAAAACATTAAAATCAATTTAGGACAAGTAATTAAAGGTCAACCCCTTCGTTTACTCGAACCAATTCTGGTTAAGGGTAAAATTGCTTTAGAACAAACACAACTGAATCTCTCACTCTCTTCTGATTTATTAACTACTGCTTTGACAGACTTATTAAAAAGCTTTATCAAGGGTGATTATCTCCATAATTTACAGATAAACTGGCAAAATCTGGAGATTCACTCTGATAAACTTATTCTTAGGGCGATCGCCATCGATTCTCAAGGAACGATCGTTACTCCCATTAGTTGGAAATCAGGTTTAAGTTTAGCTAGTCACCGTAAACTACTCTTACACCCCATTCAAATTGAAACCAGTAGCGAACAAATCA
This sequence comes from Gloeocapsa sp. DLM2.Bin57, assembly GCA_007693955.1. Lineage (NCBI taxonomy): Bacteria > Bacillati > Cyanobacteriota > Cyanophyceae > Chroococcidiopsidales > Chroococcidiopsidaceae > Gloeocapsa > Gloeocapsa sp. DLM2.Bin57. Next base: position 40,460 of record RECR01000043.1, on the reverse strand, counting down.
CCTTACATAACTATGAGGTTGATTTAGGTTCACAAGTACAACTAGAAAACCTAACCCTTGCTCAAGGTAGAATAGATTGTTATGGTACTGCTACCATTGTATCTGAGTAAGCTTTAGCTACCTGTGGACGTCCCCAAATAACCCGTTCTTTTTTGTATATGGCTATACCAGGTGGCGAGCCTTTGGGTTTATATACATGTTTGGGTTCAGTATAAATCACGGGGACTTGTTCACTTTCTCTAGCTTTGCTATAGTAAGCGGTTAAATCAGCAGTAAATTGTAAATCCTCTTCAGTAGGTATGCTTCCTGGATCTAAACGTAATAAAACATGACTACCAGGGATTTCTTGAGTATGAAACCACAGGTCATAGTCTGTCGCAATCCGAAAAGTAAGTAGTTCATTTTGTCGGTTATTTCTGCCAATCAATAAGGTAAACCCAGAGGGAGTAGTATAACGACGAGGTTCGGAATTACTTTGCAGGTTATGATCTTGTTGGGGAGAAGGGAGATACTTTTGTTGGATTAATTCTGCTTTAATTTCTCTGAGAGTAAGTAAGTCTTCTTCTGATTGATAATTATCTAATTGGTTAAGATTAACTTCTATTTGTTCTAAATAATTAATCTCTCCTTGAGTTTCTTCCCATAGAGGTATAACCGCATCTTTTGCTCTTTTGAGTTTTTGATGTTGTTTATAAAGCTGTTGTGCGTTTTGGACAGCGTTTTTCTCGGGATTGAGGGGAATAGTTACGGGTTCTGCTGTGCTAAAGTCTTCTAGTGTGATGCTCTTTAATCCAGGTTGCCATTTTTGTAGATTAGCCATCAATAAATCAGCTTTGTAGCGGTATGCTTCTGCTTCTGTGGATTCCTCTAGTTTGGCTTGAAATGTATCTCTTTTGGTTTTAAGCTTCCCGAGATGATAGGTAATTTTTTGCTCTAATTGATGTCGTAGTTGTTGAAAAACCTGTTGACTGAGTTGTTGAGTATAATAATGATCGAGAAGTTGATTAACTCCATCTGCAGGTTTTACCTCTTCCCACCCTAAGACGTGATAACCTTCTTTTGTCCATACGGGTATAAATTGTTTTTCCTTTAGATGAGTTAACCACTCTCTCCACACAGTAAATAGTTGTTCCCAATCAGAGGGAGATAATGACTCGGTGGATTGTTTGGGGTTTAAATTAGCTTTGCTGACTAAACTACGGGCTAAATTAGGACTTAATCCCCGATAAGTTTTTAATAATCCAGTAGCAATTTCTCTAGGAATGAGGTTAACCTTTTTTTGCCAACTTTGATAATCTTCTTCTAGATTAGGTGTTTCTGTAGTTAAGGGTGGGGGAAATTCGTAGCTTCCTCCTGTTTGTAAAGGACGTAAACTCGATTGAGTAGAACTAACTTGATGGGCTACAGTAATGATTTGTTGTTCTGCGTTGGTCAAAATGACGTTACTGTATTTAGCCATAATTTCTACGTAGAGATGCCAAATAGGCTCTTCTCCTGGACGTTTGGCAAATTGTAAGTCTAAGACTCTTTCCCAAGGAGTCACAGGGATGATTTGAGTTAAGGCAAATCCTTTGAGTTGGTGTCTGAGTTGATCACTAAAGGTAAAAGTATCGGCAATACGAGGAGGAGGTGATCCTAAACATATTCTCGCACCTTGGGGATGCCAAGAGATATCTAACCATCCTCTGTGTTTTACCGTACGTAAATTTAAGGAGATTGTATAGCGATCGCGCTGATAGACTTGTTCTAACCTCGCGGGTAACCAGTCTCTTGCTAATTCAGCACAACTACCTATCATTGTTGTATAATCGACTGGCTGCATATCTAACTACAAAGCTTCAAAAAGACAAATTTATAGATAACTATTTCGATTTTACCGTTGAAATCCCTAAATTTTCGAGATAACATTAGAATTATTAAGGATATAACCTGATTAGTTATTTTTATTTATGGAAATACAGTTAATTAACATTGGTTTTGGTAATATAGTCTCGGCTAACCGCATTATCGCGATCGTTAGTCCTGAATCTGCTCCCATTAAGCGTATTATTACAGAAGCTAAAGAAAATGGTAAACTAATCGATGCTACCTATGGTCGTCGTACTCGCGCTGTGATTATTACTGATTCTAATCATATCGTCTTGTCTGCGATTCAACCTGAAACCGTTTCTCATCGTTTCGTTACTCAAAAAGATTCTGTTAATTAAACTTTTTAATTTTTTAATGACTCAGGGAAAATTAATTGTTATTACAGGTCCATCTGGTGTAGGAAAGGGTACTCTGGTTAAGGAATTGCTTAACCTTCATCCCGAGTTAAATCTTTCTGTCTCCGCTACTACGCGATCGCCTCGTCCTGGTGAAGTACATGGTGTTCATTACTATTTTCTATCTCCTGCTGAATTTGAGACTATGATCGCTAGTAATTCTTTCTTAGAATGGGCTCAATATACTGGTAATTATTATGGCACACCACGCGCACAAGTAGAAACTCAATTACAAGAAGGCCAAAGTATTATTTTTGAAATCGAGCTACTTGGAGCACGTCAAGTAAAAAGTAATTTTCCCGATACTCTCGGTATCTTTATTTTACCACCTACTTTTGCTGAATTAGAACGTCGTTTACAAGGTAGAGGGAATGATTCCCCTACAGCTATTCAACAACGCTTAGAACGTGCTCAGCAAGAGTTACAAGCTGCTGATGAGTTTGATTACCAAATCGTTAATGACGATTTTAAACAAGCTCTTAAACTTCTAGAAAAGGCTATTTTTTCCTAATTTGATTATGAGTACATTTAACCCAGATTTTAGCCAAATACTTGACTCAGAGTTACAAGAATTATTAACCAATTTTGAGACAATTACTCAAGATTTTGAAAGCAATTCTCAAACAACAGTGATTCTACAAAAACCCGAAAATAATCCCCATAAACTTTATGATTATTATCTAGATTCTCTCTTACTTGTTTATTTTAATAAGTACGCTATTTTGTGTCAAGCTTTGATTCAATCTTTAAATACAGCTAATTATTTAATTTATGGTTTGATTGGTAGGGCAATTATTGAACATACAGCGATTTTACGTTATTATGTCACCGATAAAATGTTACCTTTGGTGGAATTAGCTTTAGAAGATGGTCAAGTTACCGAGAGTGAAGTATCAGAAATTATCCCTTGGTTAGAGAAACATTTAACTGGACAGCGTTTTAATTGGACAGAATTTTTAGCTGATTATTTAACTCATCCTACTGCTGGTGATGCTTCCCAAGTAAATATCTTAACTTGTTTAGAAAAATGGACAAAAAATAACTCTGATATTGGGGTAATGTACGCTCTTTTTTGTGATTTGGTTCATCCCAATCTAGGAAGTACTTTATTAATTTGTCGTTTAGTAGATAATCAAGTAGGTATTGGTGGTAGTCAGGGTGAAGCCATCGGATTGGAAATCTTTAAACGTACTTTTGTTCAATTAGTACAAATTTTTAGTGAAGTAAAAGACCAATTAGTAAAAATTCAAACCTTTAAGTTTTCTCAAGCTTTAAGAGTAAAGTAAGTATTTATACAGTCTAAAATCCTTCGGGGTTCGGAGGAAAGGAGTAGCGCAAAGCGCAGACAGTAGAAGGAGTTATTGCGCATTCTCCATTCTTAATTTCCACTCGAACCACACTCCCCCTCTCTTCCCTCAAGGAGCACGACCATAAAGCCAAGTATAGTATTTAAGGCGATCGCTTAATTCTCGGGTTAAAGCGTCGGGGTGGTAACGCCATTCCCAATTACCAGTTGCAGTACTTGGCATATTCATTCTTGCCCAATTTTCTAAACCGAGAATATCTTGAAGAGGGAAGATAGCCACATTCGCAACGGAACTCATCGCTAAACGTATTAAACTCCAGTGTATTCCTTCAGGAGAAATACAACCGAGATAATCCCTGACTCTAGCTTGTGCTTCAGGCGATCGCGCTAGAAACCAACCCATAGTGGTATCGTTATCATGAGTACCAGTATAGACCACACAGTTACGATCAACGTAATTATAGGGTAAAAAGGGATTAGCGCGGTCAGAATCAAAGGCAAATTGAATAACTTTCATACCCGGGAAATTAAACTTATCTCTGAGTGCTTCTACTTCTGGTGTAATTATGCCAAGATCTTCAGCGATAATGGGGATGTCCCCTAATTCTTCGGCGAGAACTTGAAATAACTTTTCTCCTGGAGTTTTCAGCCATTTTCCTTGTATAGCGGTAGTTTCTCCTGGTTTTACCGCCCAAAAAGATTCAAAAGCACGGAAGTGGTCAACCCGAATAATATCGACGTATTCTAGCATAGTCTTAAGACGTTGAACCCACCAGCTAAAGTTATTTTCTTCTAGACGTTTCCAGAGATAAATAGGATTACCCCAAAGTTGTCCTGTATCACTAAAGCAATCTGGAGGTACTCCCGCCATAGTAGAAGAGCCGAGGGTTTTTTGATCCAAACAGAAGAAACGAGTATTAGCCCAAACGTCGGCGCTATCATGAGCTACATAGATAGGTATATCACCAATAATTTTCACACCGCGTTGATGAGCATAATTACGCAAATCTTGCCATTGTTGAAAGAAAACAAACTGTAAAAACTTATGGTAGCCTATATCACTAGCGAGACGTTCCCTAGCTGCTTCTACAGCTGTAGCTTTATGACTAGCTATGTCTTCGGGCCAAAAATTCCAAGCTACCCCGCCATTTTCATCCTTAACAGCCCTGAACAGACTATAATTATCCAACCAGTGTTGTTGTTGCTGACAAAAATCTTGAAACCTTTGTTTTTGTTCAGGGTTAGGTTGTTGGCAAAAGTTTTGGTAAGCTTTACGTAATAAAGGGGCTTTCACCTCTTCTACCGATTGATAATCCACTTTTTCTAAGTGAAATTCAGGAAGGTTAGCTAAATCATCATTAGACAATAACCCATCTCCAACCAGCCTATCTATACTAATTAATAGTGAATAACCCGCAAAAGCAGAATAACAGGAATAAGGAGAATTACCATAACCAACAGGACCTAAAGGTAAAATTTGCCATAATTGTTGAAAACTATCCGCTAAAAAATCGACGAAGCGATAAGCTGACTCTCCTAAATCACCAATACCAAAACGGGAAGGAAGGGAAGTAGGATGTAACAAGATACCGCTGACTCTTTTAAATAACATAATATCCCTTTTAACAGTCGTGAGCTTACTTTATGATAAGCTGACAAATGCGACAAAATAACAATTAATGTTTTGAAAATTTGACCATGACTCACTCTTTAGAATTACCTTTACTCCTACGTGCAGCTCGTGGGGAGATTTTAGATCGCCCTCCTGTGTGGTTAATGCGTCAAGCAGGGCGTTATATGAAGGTTTATCGAGATTTACGGGATAAATACCCGAGTTTTCGCGATCGCTCGGAAAATGCTGAGTTAGCTATTGAAATTTCTCTGCAACCTTGGCGAGCTTTTCAACCTGATGGAGTAATTATGTTTTCTGATATCCTTACTCCTTTACCTGGTATTGGCATTCCTTTTGAGATTATCGAAAGTACAGGACCTGTAATCACTCCACCGATTCGCACTCAGGAGCAGATTAAACAATTAAAACCTCTTGAACCTGAAGAATCCTTACCTTTTATTAAAACAATTTTACAGACTTTGCGCCAGGAAGTAGGTAATAAATCTACAGTTTTGGGTTTTGTGGGTGCTCCTTGGACTTTAGCTGCTTACGCGATTGAAGGAAAAACCTCAAAAACCTACTCAATGATCAAGAGTATGGCATTTTCTGAACCTGAGATTTTACACCAGTTTTTAACTAAATTAGCCGAGGCGATCGCCGTTTATGTGCGTTACCAAATCGATTGCGGTGCACAAGTAGTACAAATGTTCGATTCATGGGCGGGAGAACTTAGCCCCCAAGACTACGCTACTTTTGCTCTTCCCTATCAACAACAGGTAGTCAAACAAGTCAAAGCTACTCACCCTGATACACCCTTAATCCTCTATATCAGCGGCAGTGGAGGGATTTTAGAATATATGGGACAATCAGGAGTAGATATAGTCAGCGTGGATTGGACAGTAGATATGGCGGTAGCTAGACAAAGACTAGGTCAAGAGATGAAAGTGCAAGGAAACGTTGATCCAGGAGTTTTATTTGGTTCTCATGACTTTATCCGCGATCGCCTCTTAGACACCATCAAAAAAGCGGGTAACCAAGGACACATTTTAAACCTAGGTCACGGTGTTTTAGTAGGTACACCCGAAGAAAACGTGAGATTCTTCTTTGAAACAGCCAAACAAGCAGATCAACTGTTAAAGGTCTAAACTACCAGGTAGCGATATACTAGAGTGAAAAAGCCTGTCAAAGATAAACAATGAACTCAGGAATCGACCTACAAGGAAGTTTTATCGAATCCCTCAAAGAATTGGGACTCCCACCAGGATTAGCCAAAACCATTTGGCTACCCCTGCCGATGATTTTAATGATTATCGGTGCAACGGTGGGAGTTTTAGTAGTAGTTTGGCTAGAAAGAAAGATTTCAGCTGCTGCTCAACAAAGGATAGGTCCGGAATACGCAGGACCATTGGGAGTTTTACAACCAGTAGCAGATGGTATTAAACTAGTCTTTAAAGAAGATATCGTACCTGCCAAAGCAGATCGCTGGTTGTTTACCATTGGACCTATCATCGTGGTTATTCCCGTATTTTTGTCCTATCTAATCGTACCTTTTGGGCAAAATCTGGTGATTACCGATCTTAACGTGGGTATATTCTGGTGGATTGCTCTATCGAGTATCACTCCCATTGGCTTGTTAATGTCGGGTTATGCTTCTAATAATAAATACTCCCTGCTAGGAGGGTTAAGAGCGGCTGCTCAGTCTATTAGTTATGAAATACCACTAGCTCTAGCTGTCTTGGCGATCGCTATGATGTCTAACAGTCTCAGTACCATTGACATCGTGCAACAACAATCGGGTTATGGTATCTTTGGTTGGAACATTTGGCGTCAACCTATAGGTTTTCTCATTTTCTGGATCGCCGCTTTAGCAGAATGTGAACGTCTCCCCTTTGACTTACCAGAAGCGGAAGAAGAACTAGTAGCCGGTTATCAAACCGAATACGCAGGGATGAAATTCGGTCTATTTTACGTTGGTTCATACGTCAACCTCGTCCTCTCTGCTCTAGTTTTTTCTATACTCTATCTAGGAGGTTGGGAATTTATCATACCCATAGATTCTCTAGCAGGTTGGCTGGGTATTAGTGACACTACCCCCTGGTTGCAAGTTATTACTGCTGCAGTGGGAATCACTATGACCGTTTTAAAAGCCTACTTACTTATTTTCATCGCCATCTTAATACGTTGGACAGTACCTAGAGTACGTATAGACCAATTATTAGATCTAGGGTGGAAATTCCTCTTACCCGTATCTCTGGCTAATCTTTTGATTACCGCAGCTTTAAAACTCGCTTTCCCTGTCGCTTTTGGTGGATAACAACTATGTTCAATATTCTCAAACAAGTTAGTGATTACGCAAAAGGAAGTATCGAAGCAGCTAAATACATTGGTCAAGGTTTATCGGTAACCTTTGATCATATGCAAAGACGCCCGATTACTGTACAGTATCCCTATGAGAAGTTAATACCCTCGGAACGTTATCGCGGTAGAATTCACTTTGAATTTGATAAGTGTATCTCTTGTGAAGTATGTGTGCGCGTTTGCCCCATTAACTTACCCGTAGTGGATTGGGAATTTAACAAGGAAGCCAAGAAAAAAGAACTCAAACACTATAGCATTGACTTCGGTGTGTGCATTTTCTGTGGTAACTGCGTAGAATATTGTCCTACCAACTGCTTATCCATGACCGAAGAATACGAATTAGCAACCTACGATCGCCACGAACTTAATTATGATAACGTGGCTTTGGGTCGATTACCCTATAAAGTTACCCAAGATCCTATGGTTACACCTTTGCGCGAATTAGGTTATCTACCTAAAGACGTCATCTCACCCCATGATTTACCCCCAGGTAGTCAACGCGCAGGTAAACACCCAGAAGATCTCAAAGAATAAACTAAATACCGGGTTAATCCCGGTTTTCCCACTATTATCAAGGAGTATCAACAAGCGTGAATATAGCCGAAGGAGTACAATTTGTCTGTTTTTTCGTTCTCACAGGAATGATGCTTAGTGCTGCAGTAGGAGTAGTATTACTAGAAAATATCGTTTACTCAGCTTTCCTCTTAGCGGTAGTTTTTTTAAGTATTTCTGGTTTATATATCTTACTCAATGCTGATTTTGTCGCAGCAGCACAAATTTTAATCTACGTAGGCGCAGTCAACGTCTTAATTATCTTCGCTATCATGCTAGTTAATAAGCAAGAAGACTTTGCTACCATTCCTAAACGTTGGATTCGTAAGGTAGCTACTGGTTTAGTTTGTTTAAGCATCTTTGCTTTGTTAACTACGATGATTTTAATCACCCCTTGGTCATTAGATGCTACTTCCCCAGCTTTAATCGAAAATACCGTAATTGAGTTGGCTAAACATTTATTTAGTGACTTTTTACTTCCTTTTGAATTAGCCTCAGTTGTACTATTAATGGCTATGGTGGGTGCAATTATTCTCGCGCGTCGTGATTTGATTCCCGATACCACTACCTCTCCTTTAACTTTGCCAGAACGTCCTCGTGAATTGGCGTCTGTCTCTAGTAAATCAACCGAAGATTAATTCAGAATTTAACTCATGCAATTACAATTAGAATATTTTCTCTTAATCGCAGCAGCATTGTTTTGTATTGGTATTTATGGTTTAATTACCAGTCGTAACGCTGTACGGGTTTTAATGTCCATTGAATTATTACTCAACTCCGTTAATCTCAATTTAATGGGATTTTCTAATTTTCTCGATCCTCTAGGTATCAAGGGTCAAGTTTTTACCGTCTTTGTCATTACTATAGCTGCTGCTGAAGCTGCTGTAGGTTTGGCAATTATTCTCGCTATCTACCGCAACCGCGATACCATTGACATGGAACAATTTAACCTCCTTAAGTGGTAGTTTTAGAGGGAACGGTTGAACGGTTGAACGGTTGAACGGTGTTAGGAGATATTATTTATATATATAATACTAATGAGTGCCTCTTGCCTTTTGCCTTCTGCCTTTTCCCTTTAATGTTGTTTATTATTTTAATAATATGAATAATCCCGAAGCTTTTAGTTATTGGCGATTAATTATACCCGTGGTAATTATGCTAATTAGCTTAATTGTGGGTTTAATTTTAGAAAGAATTGGTCTTAAATTATTAGCTAAATTAGTAGAAAAAACTAACTGGAGAGGCGAGCATATTATCGTCAATGTTTTCCGTAATATGTTAGTTATCTGGTCTCTAATTATAGGTTTATCTATTTGTCTCCATCAAGCTTTAATCGATTTTTATTTAGTTAACTTTAATTTTAATGATTATTATCAATATCTCAGAGTTGCTCAAAAAGTCTTAACCGCTTTAATTATTGCTTCTTTTACTATAGTTATCGCTAGATTAGCTACTGGTTTAATTGATTTCTATCGCAGTCAAGGTAATTTTCCCGTTAATCGTTTTTTTGACCAAATAACCCGTCTAGTTATCTATAGTTTAGGAACTGTTGGTATTATTAGCTTAGCTGGCTTTTCTACTTATGAACTTAATAAATATATTTTACCATTTGCGATAGTAATTACTAGTTTTGTTCTCGGTTTTATAGCGGATAAAAAAGGTTTAAAGTTACTATATCAATTAGCTACCAAAACTGCTTGGGATGGAGATGAATTAATCGTTAACTGTTTTCAAGGTATAATAGTTTTTTGGTCTGTCCTCGCGGGGGTAACAGCAGCTATTAATATTTTTCCTCTTCCTAATGCTTTAATCATTTTATTTACTAAAGGCATTATCATTTGTTTTCTCACCTCATCTACTCTAGTTATTTATCGTTTAGCTATTAGTTTTATTAGACTTTATGGTAATCAAAATCAAGGAAGTCCCGTCATTACTTCTTTGTTTGAAAATATTACTAAACTGGTTGTTTTTAGTTTAGGTTTCTTAATTATTCTACAATCTATTGGGGTGGGGATAACTCCCCTGATTACTGCTTTAGGGGTAGGTGGTGTTTCCATTGGACTTGCTTTGAAAGGACCTCTAGAAAATCTTACCTCGGGAATTACTATTATTAGTTCTAAAAAAGTTAGACCAGGAGATTATATTAAATTAACTAGTGGGGAAGAGGGTTATGTTACTGATGTAGAATTAAGATATACTGTGATTAAAAAAATCACTGGTAACCTGCAAATTATTCCTAATGCTCATTTGATTTCTTCTAGTTTTACTAACTATGGACTCCCTGAAAAAAGATTATTAGTACCAGTTGAAGTAGGTGTAGGTTATGATAGCGATTTAGAAAAGGTAGAAGCAATTACTCTAGGAGTTGCTCAATACGTCATACAAGAATTCTTGACGACTCCTACAGAGGAAGAATACGAACCTTTTTTATGTTTTAATAAATTCGGTTATTACAGTATTAATTTTACGGTTTTTTTACAAGTAGAGGATTATTTTGACCAATTTCTAGTTAGACATAAGTTTATTAAGGAATTATACAAAAGATATCAACAGGAAGGGATTATTATCCCTTTCCCTATTCAAGCAACTTCTATCGATGGACAAAGTTCTTCTTTGCCTGAAGTCTGGGAGTAACTTTTTTGTGAAAACTCTTTTATAGTTCTACTGGTGGAATAACTGATGATTCTACTAAAAAAATGTGTAAGTAATAACGAGATAGTATCAGTAAGATAGCTTTAATCTCTCTTAATGGTAAGTTTTCTCGCCAAAGACCACTATAACGCTCAAAATTTAAGACAGCTTGACACAGATTATTGATTAATTTCCTAGAAATTGGTACATCGTTAATTGAGACGATCGCCTTGAGTAAATCCCAATCATGAACATTAAAATCAACCAATAAATCTATTAAATCTGTAGTCAAAATAATTAGACCTTCTGCTGTAATTATCTTTTGTTGATATAATTGTCGTAAATAAGCGCAACAGCGAGCGTGACTATATTGAAGTAAGGAAAACTCACTATTAATCACGATTTCAGTCTGAGAACCCAGAAAAAAGGGAAAATCACTGAGAATAGACTGATAGGTTTTAGTTAACCAAGAAACCAATAGGCGATCGCTTACTCTGACATCAATAGCATAATCACCAACAGTGGTAATAACTATCTCCTCTCCAGAATAATTAATAGTATCCCCTTTAGTCTGAAACCGATAAATAATAGCTTGGGGATACTTTAAGAGATATAGAGATATTGTTGATTCTGGTAATAAAATTTGTACAAGATATTCTCGCAGAGACATTAACCATAATTATTCTAGTTATTCTTCTTCTTGATGGTTAGATGGGTTATTAACTCGTTGACTAGGGATAGCTTTGATAATCGCATCGATAACCTTACCTACAGGAATAATTTCTAAACCCAAATCATCAGGAAAAGCTTGACCTTTAGGGACTATAGCGCGTTTAAAGCCTAGTTTAGCAGCTTCTTTGAGTCTGAGTTCCATTTGGGCTACTAAACGAACTTGACCCCCTAAACCCACTTCTCCAATTAAGACTGTACGTGGATCAACGATGCGATCGCGGAAACTAGCGACAATAGCGATCGCTATCCCCAAATCAGCGGCGGGTTCTTCCACTCCCAATCCTCCAGCTGAAGCTACATAAGCGTCTAATTTAGATAAGGGAATCCCCACCCGTTTTTCTAATACCGCCAATATTTGTAATAAACGATTATAATCTACTCCAGTAGTGGAACGACGAGGGGAACTATAACTAGTGGGACTGACTAAAGCTTGTAACTCTACGACTAGAGGACGTGTACCCTCACAAGCTACTACAGTGGATGTACCTGGTACTAACTCTTCACGATTACCGAGAAATAATTCTGAGGGATTAGCGACCTCTCGTAAACCCTGATCCGCCATTTCAAAGATACCGATTTCATGAGTTGAACCGAAGCGATTTTTAACAGAACGTAATAAACGGTGGGAAGCGTAGCGATCGCCCTCAAAATAGAGTACAGTATCCACTAGATGTTCAAGTACTCTCGGACCTGCGATCGCCCCTTCTTTAGTCACATGACCGACAATGAATAGAGTAATATTTTCTCGTTTAGCTACCTGCATCAACGCTGAAGTACATTCTCTTACTTGGGCAACCGACCCTGGTGCAGAAGTCAAAGAAGCAAAATAGAGAGTTTGAATACTATCAATAACCGCTAGTTGTGGTTTTAAAGCTTCTAACTCCCGTAAAATCTCTTCTAAATCAGTTTCTGCCATTACATAGAGATTATGTTCGGAACTAGGTTGTTTACCATTCTGACTATTAGCTTCTGTGTCGGTTACTCCCACACCCAAACGAGACGCGCGTAATTTAATTTGGTGTCCTGATTCTTCAGCTGAGACATAGAGAATGCGGGGTAATCGTAAAGCTAACTGATTAGCGGTTTGGAGTAAAAGTGTTGATTTACCGATACCTGGATCGCCTCCAATTAAGACCAAAGAACCAGGTACTACACCTCCTCCCAAAACGCGATCGAATTCTCCATAACCTGAGTCAAATCTTTCTTGAACATCGCTAATAATTTGGGAAAATAATAAAGACAGACGAGGTTGACAAGGTTTACTACTGTTGCGTCCTGTATTTGTACTAGATTGCCAACCTCCCCTATTTAACAAGGAATTACCAGAATTGAGTACCTGTTCTTCAAGAGTACCATAGACATCACAGTAAGGACATTTACCAAACCACTGAGGAGACTCAGCGCCACATTCACTACAAACATAGACAGTACGATTTTTACTAGCCATAAACCTTAAAATCTGCTCCTCAATGGTTAGCCAGTGGTTGACAACACGCTTAATTTTATCTTGAGTTTATCATGTCTAGTTAGGGTCGGTTGTCTAGGAAATCTTAAAAAATCCCTTCTATTTTAACGAGATATACTCTATTTAAAGCTTAATTAAGACATGAAAAAAAGATATTCTAGTAAATAAAACAGTTCTATGATCATTTTAAGGAAGTGTGACATTGGAAAGTAATAAAGAAAAAATCTTGGTTGTGGATGATGAAGCTAGTATCCGTCGTATTCTAGAAACACGCTTATCAATGATTGGTTATGAAGTAGTAACCGCGGCTGATGGTGAAGAAGCTTTAGAAGTTTTTCACGATAGTCACCCTGATTTAGTAGTTTTAGACGTAATGATGCCTAAATTAGACGGTTACGGTGTGTGTCAGGAACTCCGCAAAGAATCAGATATTCCTATCATCATGTTAACCGCTTTAGGAGATGTAGCCGATCGCATCACAGGCTTAGAATTAGGAGCAGATGACTATGTAGTTAAACCCTTCTCCCCCAAAGAATTAGAAGCTAGGATACGTTCTGTATTAAGACGTGTGGACAAAAACGGTGTACCAGGGATTCCCAGTTCAGGAGTCATACAAATTAGTTCTATCAGAATCGACACCAATAAACGTCAAGTCTATAAAGGAGACGCTAGAATTCGTCTGACTGGTATGGAATTTAGCCTACTAGAATTATTAGTAGGTCGTTCGGGAGAAGCGTTTTCTCGTTCAGAAATTTTACAAGAAGTCTGGGGATATACACCAGAAAGACACGTAGATACTAGAGTAGTTGATGTACATATCTCCCGTCTTAGAGCTAAGCTAGAAGATGATCCAAGCAATCCAGAATTAATTCTCACCGCTAGAGGAACAGGTTATTTATTCCAAAGAATAATGGAACCAGGAGAAGAATAAACAGGTTAATAATTTTCCAGATGACTAAACCAGATCAGAATCAGATACTAAGATTACTTCCTCTCGTGAGTGGAATGGTAGGTGGTGGACTTTTATTATTCAATCGTTGGGGAACTCTGGAATTGACTAACTCCCAAGCTCGTTCTGATGTGCTTGGGGTTATCTTAAGTGCTTTACTGATATTAGTGGGGTTACTATGGCAACAAATCCAACCTCGTAACCCTGAAGCAGTAACTTTAATTGGTACAGAAGGTTTTGAGTTAGACCCAAATCTTCCTGAAACAGTAAAAATAGAGTTAGCTTGGGCAACTCATCTGTTATTAACTAACACCGTGACTCGTACTGTGGTTATCTATTATCAGGGTAAAGTTATCTTAAGAAGAGGTATTCTCCCTGTTAAAGCAGAAGTTACCCCAGGAGCAATTGTACAACGTTGTTTGGATAACGGTAAACCCGTTTATCTAGTCTCCCTAAAACTCTATCCAGGTAGCCTAGAATTTGATTATCTACCCGAAAATACCCAAGGGGTTATCTGTCAACCTTTGGGGAAAGAGGGAGTAATGATTCTAGGTGCTAATGCTCCTCGCAGTTATACTAAACAAGATGAAAATTGGATTGAGGCGATCGCTGCTAAATTAGCTTTAACCCTAGAAACCATGTAAATGCTGCAGATAACCTTAACACAACTAGAACAAATCAAAACTCACGCAGTCAAAACATATCCCGAGGAATGCTGTGGATTGTTATTAGGGAATAATAAACTAGTACAACAAGTTTGGTCAACAGAGAATAGTTGGTCAGGGGAAATATTTAACACACCCGAGGGAAGTAAAGGCAATCGTTTTAGTATCGCTCCCCAAACTATGCTAGAAGTTAGTAAAAAAGCTCGTCAGTTAAATCTCAATATTATCGGTATCTATCATTCTCACCCCGATCATCCTCCCCAACCTTCAGAATATGACCGAGCGATCGCCCATCAAGGTTACTCTTATGTAATTATTTCCCTAACTCAAGGTCAACCCGAAAAAATACTCAGTTGGGTATTAGATGAAAATCGGCAATTTCACCCCGAAGAAATTATGACAATTTGAGAAAAACTCTCCTAAAAGTTGTAAAAAAGAATATAATTATCTGTTTGCACATATTGCAATTAATTGATCAGTGCAATGCTTAACCCTAACTTAGACACGATCCAACTCAGTAAAGATGAGTATGAGCGATACTCTCGTCATATTATCTTGCCAGAAGTTGGTTTAGAAGGACAAAAACGCTTAAAAACAGCTAGTGTTGTCTGTATTGGTACAGGAGGTTTAGGATCTCCCCTACTCCTTTATCTAGCAGCCGCGGGAATCGGTAGGATTGGTATTGTGGATTTTGATGTAGTTGATAGTTCTAATCTTCAACGTCAGGTTATCCATGGAACATCTTGGGTAGGTAAACCGAAAATTCACTCAGCTAAAAATCGCATTCTCGAAATTAATCCTACTTGTCAGGTAGATTTATACGAAGCTCGTCTGACTTCAGCTAACGCTCTAGAAATTTTAAAAGATTACGACGTAGTAGTTGACGGTACAGACAACTTCCCCACTCGCTACCTCACTAACGACGCTTGTGTATTACTAAACAAACCTAACGTTTACGGTTCAATTTTCCGCTTTGAAGGACAAGCGACGGTATTTAACTACCGTGGTGGACCTAACTACCGTGATTTATTCCCCGAGCCACCACCACCAGGTATGGTCCCTTCCTGTGCAGAAGGTGGAGTATTAGGGGTTTTGTGTGGAGTAATTGGCTCTATTCAAGCCACAGAAGCGATTAAAATCATTCTAGGCTCTAATCAAACTCTCAGTGGACGTTTATTGCTTTATAACGCCTTAAATATGACTTTTAGAGAGTTAAAATTACGCCCTAATCCCGAACGTCCTGTTATTAACGAACTCATCGATTATGAACAATTCTGTGGTATTCCTCAAGCACGTGCCGCAGAAGCTCAACAACAACAAGCAATGGAAGAAATTACTGTTCAAGAATTAAAACAACTTATCGATAGTGGAGCTGATGATTTTGTCTTGTTAGATGTACGTAACCCTAATGAGTACGAAATCGCTCGCATTCCTGGAGCTATTTTAGTCCCCTTACCAGACATAGAAAATGGTTCAGCCCTAGATAAAGTCAAAGAGTTAACCAAAGACAAAAATCTGATCGCTCAGTGTAAAATGGGTGGACGCTCTGCTAAAGCCCTATTTATCCTTAAACAAGAGGGAATCACTGGTAAAAATCTCGTCGGTGGTATTAACGCTTGGAGTCGAGAAATAGATTCCACTGTCCCTGAGTACTAAATCAATAATAAATCTTGATATTCCCTGTCCCTAGGACGGGGATTTTTATTGCCTTTTGTTTTTGATCCCCATAATATCAAGAAATCATGACATCAGCACTTGACTAATAGGGTTAAAATTTTGTTACATAGTAAAAGAGATCATTTAGTGATCCCAAAAAAAAGTTGAAAGAGTCAGAAACAAACAGCGATAGTCAAGAAATTAAACTCTTACCCAACGCCCTAGGTGTTAACACAGGAGACTAGATGTCATGTCAAAAGAACGTCCCCCTCTAGAAGAGATGACTCTCAGACAACTTAGGAAAGTTGCCAGCGAGTGCTCCATATCTAGATACAGTCGTATGCGCAAGTCGCAATTATTAGCAGAAATTCAAAAAGTTTTACAAGAAAAAATTACTCGTACATCATCTCGTATTCAGGAGGAACAACAAGTGGAAGCATCTAAGTTTGAATTAGGTCAAGACGATAAAATAGGTGGTCCTTTAGCGTCAGTAGATGAAAATCTAGGGGATTTACCAGGGGGATATGGTGAAAGTCGCATCGTTTTAATGCCCAGAGACCCTCAATGGTGCTACGCTTATTGGGATATTCCCAACAATCATAAAGAAGAATTACGCCGTCAAGGTGGACAACAATTAGCCATCCGTCTCTATGATATGACGGATATAGATATAAGTTATCAAAGCCCCCATAGTGTCCAAGAATATCTCTGTGATGAGTTAGCCAGAGAATGGTATCTACCCGTACCAGTGAGCGATCGCGATTATGTAATTGATATTGGTTATCGTTGTGCCGATGGTCGCTGGTTAGTTTTAGCTCGTTCTCTACCTATTCACGTTCCCCCGGTTTATCCTTCTGATTGGATAGAAGATGTCTTTATTACCGTAGATTGGGAAGAAGATTTACGCGGTAAAACCCTATACGAACTCGTACCACCTAGCAAACGTCAACCTGAAGCTACCCCAGGCGGAAGTCAGCAAGATAACCCACTCTATGAGGAAATCTTTGGTATGGCAAAATCCGCCGAAGCTCAAAGAGTTGCAGGTTCTCTCTATGGCTCTATGCAACACGTACCAGGTTCTTTAGTACCACAACAAGTACTTAGCTCTTATGTCTTCCCATCTGGTGTAGGTATGTGGGCTGTACCCACTGCATCTGTCCCCACCCCTTCTGGACTAGTAACTATGTCTGGTGTAGGTATGATGTCTGGAGCAGGTTTCTCGGCTTCAGCTATTCCTATGCGTCCCCGCCAATTCTGGTTAGTGGCTGATGCAGAATTAATCGTTTATGGAGCTACCGAACCCGATGCTACGGTTACTATCGGTGGTCGTCCCATTAAACTCAATCCTGATGGAACTTTTCGCTTCCAGATGTCTTTCCAAGATGGTTTAATCGATTATCCTATTATGGCGGTAGCGGCAGATGGAGAACAAACCCGCTCCATTCACATGAAATTTACTCGTGAAACTCCCTCTCGCCATACCAATACCAAAGAGGAAGCAGTGGAAGAATGGTTTGTTTAATAATTAATTAACATTATCCCTATCTAGCTTGTAGGTAGGGATTTTTTATCAGGTAGTTTCTATACTAGTAAAAATGCTAAGAAATGAGGATTAGCAAACCACTATTTAAAGTTAAGGTAGCAAATCCTCCAGACAATAGGGACACACTTCCGGGAAATCAGCAGGAGGATAATCAATCAAATATAGGTCTGTTGCGTCTGAATATATCCCTTGCCATTCCGCCTCCAATTTAGGTTTCATTGAGGGGCTATAACGTCTTCTAACTGTGTTAGAAAAGGCTTTGATTTCAGCTTGCCAATGACGATGATTTTCTGGTTGATTAGCAAAATCAATCTTTAAACGGTGTTGAAGAATTCGAGTTAATAGAGATATTACAGCCTGGTAATCACTACGTCCCAAAGCTTCGATTTCCTCAATAATGTTTTCCCAGTCCAATTTTTCTAAATTTCGCTCTCGTAAAGATTTTGATTGTTCTGTTGTCCATTGATAAAAGTCTTTTTCGTAAATGTCGCTATTAAAGCTTTGGCTCATATGAAATTTGATAATACAATGATTTGACTATTATATCTAATAGTGCGTGCTCGCGTAGCGATATCCTTCGGATCGCCATCCCTCTTCTCCTCACAGTTACGTTTAAGATTAGGATGGGATCCCAAGGATCGCCAAATTGACAATTGATCTTTGATGCGGTTAACCAATGTTATCGTTTTTATTCCTTTGCTGCGACACCATAGGCATCTACTCCTAGGAAATCACGTTTTTTTTACAGTTTCACCTCAATATCAACCCCTGCGGGTAAGTCCAGTTTCATCAAAGCGTCAACGGTTTTAGAAGAAGGTTGATAAATATCGATGATGCGACGATGGGTACGAGTTTCAAAATGTTCTCGGGAATCCTTATCTACGTGAGGAGAGCGTAAAACGCAGTAGATTTTACGTTTAGTAGGTAGAGGAATCGGACCAATTGCTGTAGCGTTAGTTCTTTTAGCGGTGTCAACGATTTTCTCACAGGAAGTATCGAGTAAACGACGGTCAAAAGCTTTGAGACGAATGCGGATTTTTTGTTGTTGAATAGTAGCCATGTTTAGTTATCAAGGTTCTCAGTAAGGTTTAATTAGACAAAAAAATGATGGAGCAGCAATATTGTTCAACTGCTCCAACCAGGTTGAAGAATGGTGTTATTCTAAAATTTTGGAAACTACACCAGCACCAATGGTGCGTCCACCTTCACGAATAGCGAAGCGCATCCCTTGTTCAATAGCGATAGGGCTAATGAGTTTAACGGTCATTTTGATGCGATCGCCTGGCATAACCATTTCTACGTCACTGCCATCATCTGCGGTGTAGGCTTCGATTGTTCCTGTTACGTCAGTAGTACGGACATAGAACTGAGGACGATAACCAGAGAAGAAAGGAGTATGACGACCGCCTTCTTCTTTTTTGAGTACATATACCTCTGACTCAAATTTAGTATGAGGATTAATACTACCTGGTTTAGCTAATACCATACCTCTTTCGATATCTTCTTTATTGACACCACGAAGAAGCAAACCGACGTTATCTCCAGCCATACCTTCATCTAGGGTTTTTTGGAACATTTCCACCCCAGTAACGGTAGTGCTACGTTTGTCTCTGATACCTACTAGGTCAACGGTCTCACCTACTTTAATCTTACCGCGTTCAATACGTCCTGTTGCTACTGTTCCACGTCCAGTGATGGAGAACACGTCTTCTACCGCCATCAAGAAGGGTTTATCTACTTCTCTTTCTGGAGTGGGGATGTAGGAGTCAACGTTATCCATGAGAGCGTAAATTTTATCTACCCAATCATTGTCACCTTTTTTAGTGGTGGGGTTAGCGACCATGTGTTCAAGAGCTTGTAGTGCAGAGCCTGCGACGATGGGGATATCATCTCCAGGGAAGCCATACTCACTTAATAACTCCCGTACTTCTAGTTCTACTAGTTCGAGTAATTCTGGGTCATCAACCATGTCCTCTTTATTGAGGAAGACTACTAGGTGAGGAACACCTACCTGACGTGCTAGGAGAATATGTTCACGGGTTTGGGGCATAGGACCATCAGCAGCTGATACTACTAATATAGCCCCATCCATTTGGGCTGCTCCAGTGATCATGTTTTTAACGTAGTCAGCGTGTCCTGGACAATCTACGTGTGCGTAGTGACGTGTCTCGGTTTCGTATTCTACGTGAGCGGTATTGATAGTGATACCCCGTGCTTTTTCTTCGGGAGCTGCATCGATATCATCATATTTTCTCGCTTTGGCTTGACCTAAAGCCGAGAGAGTCATAGTGATCGCTGCGGTTAAAGTGGTTTTACCATGGTCAACGTGACCGATAGTGCCGATGTTAGCGTGATCTTTAGTACGTTCAAACTTTGCGCGTGCCATGTATTTTTATTGTTTCCTTTGTGTTATATTAGTTATGCGTTCCCTTTGCTTTTAGCGATGATGGCTTCGGCGATATTGCGAGGCACTTCATCGTATCTACTGAACTCCATGGTAAAGATACCACGTCCTTGGGTTTTAGAGCGTATATCTGTGGCGTAACCAAACATTTGCGCTAGTGGAACAAGAGCGGTTAGTTGGGCTAGACCATCTTGGGAGTTCATGCCTTCAATGTTGCCACGACGAGAGTTTAAATCGGCGATAACATCCCCGAGGAAGCCTTCGGGTACTTCTACCTCAACTTTCATCATAGGCTCTAGGATCACTGGAGATGCTTTGAGTACCGCCTCTCTAACTGCCATTGAGCCTGCAATTTTAAAAGCCATTTCCGAAGAATCTACGTCGTGGTAAGAACCGTCTAACAGGGTTGCTTTGACGTCGATCAGTGGATATCCTGCGAGGATTCCTGACTCACAGGCTTCTTTCATCCCTTGTTCTACTGGGGGTATATATTCTTTAGGAATTGTTCCCCCAACGATTTTGGAGATGAATTGGAAACCGCTGCCTAGTTCTCCTGGCTCTAGTTTAATCACTACGTGACCGTATTGTCCTTTCCCTCCGCTTTGACGGATAAATTTGCCTTCGGCTTCACTAGCTTTGCGTATTGTCTCTCGATAAGCCACCTGGGGTTGACCGACGTTTGCTTCTACTTTATATTCGCGCAACATTCGATCTACTAGAATTTCTAGGTGTAGCTCTCCCATCCCTGCGATTACGGTTTGATTCGTCTCTGAATCTATCCTGACACGAAAGGTGGGATCTTCGTCGGAGAGGGCTTGCAAAGCCTTAGACAGCTTCTCCATATCCTGTTTGGTTTTTGGCTCTACCGCTACGGAAATTACAGGCTCTGGTACAAAGAGAGACTCTAGAATGATGGGTTTTGCCTCATCACACAGTGTATCCCCTGTAATCGTATTTCTCAATCCGATCGCTGCTCCTAAATCTCCCGCTCTGAGTTCTTCTACTTCAATGCGATCGTTTGATTTGAGAACGATTAGACGAGAAATCCTTTCTTTTTGATCTTTCGTAGAGTTATAAACATAACTTCCTTTAGCTAAGACTCCAGAATATACCCTTAAAAAAGTCAAACGTCCGAAGGGGTCTGCTGCTATTTTAAAGGCTAAAGCCGAGAAGGGTTCTTCATCTGCTGCTGGTCTAATTCCTTCGCTCCCATCTGGTAGAAGACCTTTGATCGCTGGTACTTCCGTTGGTGCTGGTAAATAATCTACTACTGCGTCTAATAGTAGTTGTATCCCTTTGTTTTTGAATGCTGAGCCACAGAGTAAGGGAACTATTGTTCCCGCTATTGTACCCTGTCTGATGCCCTTGCGTATTTCAGCTTCGCTGAATTCTTCTCCTTCGAGATATTTTTCTGTCAGGAAATCATCTGTTTCTGCCACTGCTTCGATGAGCTGCATTCGATAGGTTTCGGCTAGTTCGGCTACTTCTGTAGGAATTTGGGCCTCTACTATCTCTTGACCTAAGTCATCTTCTCTATAAAGCAACGCGCGCATTCTTACTAAATCTACTATTCCTGTAAACTCGTTTTCTGCACCAATGGGTATCTGAATTGCGACTGCATTAGCTCTTAGTCTGTCTCTGATTTGTTCAGCAACTTTGAAGAAGTTCGCCCCTGTACGATCCATTTTGTTGACAAAGGCTATTCTCGGTACTTGGTAGCGCTCCGCTTGACGCCATACCGTTTCAGATTGGGGTTGTACTCCTCCTACTGAACAAAATACGGCTATGACACCATCTAACACCCGCATGGACCGCTCTACTTCTATAGTAAAGTCCACGTGACCTGGTGTATCAATGATGTTTATTTTGTGATCTTGCCAACTGGTAGTAATCGCTGCTGCTGTGATGGTTATCCCTCGCTCTCGCTCTTGTTCCATCCAGTCAGTCACCGCTGTACCTTCGTGCACTTCCCCCAGTTTATGTACCATTCCTGAGTAGAATAATATCCTCTCAGTGGTTGTAGTTTTGCCTGCGTCTATGTGCGCGGCAATTCCTATATTGCGAACTTTCTCTAGTGGGATAGTACGTGACACGGCTACCTCCTTTGTCTTGCCAAGCAAGTTTTTACTGTTTTACTCTTTACTGACACTCTTTACAATTCTAGACTTTTCTTGGCTTTTTTTTACTTGTTTATCTGGAGTGGGAGCGTCTCGCTCCTGTTTATCTGGAGTGGGAGCGTCTCGCTCCCTATTAGTATCTGTAATGAGCAAAGGCTTTGTTTGCTTCCGCCATTTTATGGGTTTCTTCTCTTTTCTTGATTCCTCCCCCTGTTTCGTTGGCTGCATCGAGGATCTCATTGGCTAGTTTCCCGGCCATGGTTCTTCCTGATCGCTTTCTGGAATATTGTATTAACCATCTTAAGGCTAAGGCTGTTCCTCGGCTTGGGCGTACTTCCATGGGCACTTGATAGGTCGCTCCACCTACTCTTCTAGCTTTTACTTCTACTAGAGGGGTGAGATTTCTTACTGCTTGCTCAAAAGTTTCTAGAGGATCGGTTTTTGTTCTTTCTTCTATGATCTTAAAAGCATCATATAATATACCAGATGCTACAGACTTTTTGCCGCTTTTCATGATCCGACGTATGGTCATGCTTACCAGCCTACTACTATATACTGGATCTGCGGGCACTTCGCGTTTTTTGGTTACCTTACGACGAGACATAATCTAATTGTTTTTTTTACTCTCTTAATTTATTTAGGTCGCTTTGTTCCGTATTTGGAACGCGCTTGTTTTCTATCTTTTACTCCTCCTGCATCTAGAGTACCACGTACTATGTGATATCTTACACCTGGCAGGTCTTTTACCCTTCCGCCTCTGATTAACACTACAGAGTGCTCTTGTAATGAGTGTCCTTCCCCAGGTATGTAAGAGGTTACTTCAAATCCTGATGTTAGTCTTACTCTGGCTACTTTTCTTAGGGCTGAATTGGGTTTTTTGGGTGTGGTTGTATAGACTTTTGTACACACACCTCGACGCTGAGGACATTCTTTTAAAGCTGGTGATTTTGTCTTCTTCTTCGCTTTAGAACGTTCCTCGCGAATTAATTGCTGGATTGTTGGCATAATTTATTTTTCTTCTTTGAGCAATTCGCTGTGAACCTAAAATCGTTGACAAATTATCATCATACCAAATTTTTGAGCAATGTGTCAACATTCCCAAGAAAATGACTGACTACAACTGCAGGTTGCTTGGGCTTGGGGATTCTCAAAGCGAAATGCTCCCCCCATTAAGTCTTCGGCATAGTCTATCTTCAGGTTTTCTACATAGGGTTGAGCTTCAGGGGCGATCCGAAGGATCTCGTTGCGCGAGCAGGCTAGGTTTATCCCTTCTGTTTGCCAAACTTGCTCTGTTGTGGTTGGACTTAGCTCAAAACTATAGCATAACCCACAACATCCCCCTGATTTTACGGTCAGACTGATTGGTTGTCCTGACTCTCCTAAACTATCTTGTATCCTTTTAATCTCTGTAATAGCATTAGGTGTAATTTTTAACATTTATTTGCGAGCATAATCATCTTGAAAACGTATTATATCATCTTCGCCTAGATATTCACCGTTTTGCACTTCAATCAATACTAATTTAATTACCCCAGGATTTTCTAATCTGTGGGCAGTACATTGAGGTACGTAAGTAGATTGATTTGGACCTAAAATCTCTACTTCTTCACCACAAATCACTTTAGCCGTTCCTGAAACTACTATCCAATGTTCACTACGATGATGGTGCATCTGCAGACTTAAACGATGTCCAGGATTAACTTCTATGCGCTTAATCTTATAACCGCTACCTTCTTCTAAAGTTGTAAATGAACCCCAAGGACGTATCTCTGTTTCTGTAAAGGTTTGTCTTTCTTGACTATTACCTAGAGATAAAACCAGAGTATCTTTTACTTGTTCAGACTTAGCCATAATTTTAACCCCTCCTCATAGTAAATTAATTAATACTATAACTAAGATAACCGATGACTAGTTAAGTTAAGAAGCTATGACATTTAGCCGAGCTTGGCTAGCTAATAATTAACTATTCTAATCCTAGAGATTAAAGCTATAATAAGAAATATTAACTGTGCAGATAATAAAAAAGAACTAGCGAAAGGATAGCAAGGCGAAGCTAGGTTTTTTTTGGCTTTATCTAACTACAAAATCATATTAGCATTGACAACAAAACATGAAGCAAAATAATCCCAGAAAAGAATATTCCGAATCAATTTATTTAGGTCCTAGATGGCTAGTAGAAGAAAGAGATGCTTGTGGAGTAGGTTTTTTAGCAACAACAACAGGTAAACAAAATCATCAAATTATCGAACAAGCAGTTAAAGCTTTAGATTGTTTAGAACACCGTGGGGGATGTAGCGCAGATAGAGACACTGGAGATGGCTCAGGAATCATGACCGAGATTCCCTATGAACTATTCGAGCCCTGGTTTGCCGAACATCAAATAGAGATACCAGAAGAAGGCACATGGGGAGTAGGAATGGTATTTTTACCCCATGACCCGGTAGAAGCAGAAATCAGTCGTCAACATATAGAAGAAGTAGTCGCTAGAGAAA
Source organism: Gloeocapsa sp. DLM2.Bin57 (assembly GCA_007693955.1). Taxonomy (NCBI): domain Bacteria; kingdom Bacillati; phylum Cyanobacteriota; class Cyanophyceae; order Chroococcidiopsidales; family Chroococcidiopsidaceae; genus Gloeocapsa; species Gloeocapsa sp. DLM2.Bin57. The sequence goes on along the minus strand of RECR01000043.1, from coordinate 15,714 downwards.
ATCTGACGGTATTAGGATGGCGTCAAGTACCAGTAAATCTGACGGTATTAGGTCTTCAAGCAGAAGAAACACGACCTCAAATTAAACAAATAATCGTTAAATCATCTGAAAAACTAACAGGAGAAAAACTAGAGCGATCGCTATATATTGCGCGTTCCCATATTGGTAAATTACTATCAGATGACTTTTACTTCTGTTCCTTCTCATCGAGAACAATTGTTTATAAAGGATTAGTCAGAGGAGAAGTCTTAGGACAATTTTATCAAGATTTAACCAATCCCAGCTATAAAAGTAAATTTGCGGTGTATCATCGCCGTTTTAGCACTAATACTATGCCTAGATGGCCCTTTGCGCAACCAATGCGCTTATTAGGACACAATGGAGAAATCAATACCCTTTTAGGTAACATCAACTGGATGATGGCGCGAGAAGTCAATCTAGCAGCCCAGGGCTGGACAACAGAAGAGTTAGAATCCCTCAAACCAATAGTCAATGTAAATAATAGCGATTCCTATAATCTAGATAGTACTATGGAATTACTGGTACGAACAGGAAAAACTCCTCTAGAAGCAGCGATGATTTTAGTACCAGAAGCCTATCACAACCAACCTGGATTAGCTAAATATCCTGAAATCAGCGATTTTTACGACTATTATAGTGGTTTACAAGAACCTTGGGATGGACCTGCGTTATTGGTATTTAGTGATGGTAAAATAGTCGGAGCTACTTTAGATCGTAATGGTTTACGACCTGCGCGTTATTGCCTTACTAAAAACGACTTAGTGATTGTAGCTAGTGAAGCAGGAGTAATTGAGATACCCCCAGAAGATATCCTCGAAAAAGGGAGACTAGGTCCAGGAGAAATGCTCGCAGTAGATTTACAAGAGCGAGAAATTCTCAGAAATTGGGAAATAAAGGAAAAAATCGCTCTATCACTTCCTTACAAAGAATGGCTAAAAGCTAGAGTAGAAGTAGGAGAGATTGGAGAAAAAGTTAATCAACGTCATCTCGGAGAAAGTGCTTTTTTACAACAACAAGTAGCCTTTGGTTATACCGCTGAAGATGTAGAAATGGTAATCGTTCCTATGGCGAGTCAAGGAAAAGAGCCAACCTTTTGTATGGGAGATGATATACCCCTAGCGGTGTTATCAGAAAAACCTCATCTAGTCTATAACTATTTTAAACAGCGATTTGCTCAAGTAACCAACCCACCCATTGACCCCATCAGAGAAGGCTTAGTAATGTCATTAGAAGTGTTATTAGGCAAAAGAGGCAATATTTTAGCAGTAACTGCTCAAGACGCAAGATTATTAGAGCTAAAAAGTCCTTTACTCAATGAAGGGCAATTAAACTATATCAAACAATCGGAATTTAAAACCGTAGAATTAGGGACAGTATATCCCTTAGCCGATGGACCATCAGGGTTAGCTAAAGCTTTAACTAGATTATGTCAACAAGCAGAGCAAGCAGTTAAAGAAGGAGCAGAGATAATTATTCTGTCCGATCGCGTAGCGCTCCCTTCGGGAGTAATTAAAGAAGAATCGAGCTATATACCCCCTCTCTTAGCAGTAGGTGCGGTACATCAACACTTGATTCACCAAGGAGTAAGACTAGAAGCATCTTTAATAGTAGATACAGCTCAATGTTGGAGTACTCATCATTATGCTTGTTTAATTGGTTATGGTGCATCAGCGGTATGTCCTTATTTAACTTGGGAAACCATCTATCAGTGGTGGAACGAAGAAAAAACCCAAAAATTAATGCAAAATGGCAAATTACCCGCGATTACTCTAGAAAAAGCTCTAGAAAACTACCGTAGAGCCGTAGAAGCAGGGTTATTGAAAATCTTGTCCAAAATGGGAATATCTCTATTATCTTCTTATCATGGAGCACAGATATTTGAAGCGATCGGATTAGGAACAGAAGTAATCGATATCGCCTTTGGGGGGACAACTTCTCGGGTAGGAGGAATGACTCTAAAAGAGTTGGCTTCAGAAGTAGCAGCATTTCTTAATCAAGCTTTTCCTACCCTCAAAGCTAAAAAACTAGAAAACTACGGTTTTGTCAACTATCGTCCCGGTGGTGAATACCACATGAATAGTCCAGAAATGGCAAAAGCCTTACATAAAGCAGTCAAAGCAGAAGACTACGATCATTACCAGTTATACCAAAAATACATTGCCGAGCGTCCCATTACAGCCTTAAGGGATTTATTAACCTTTCAAAGCGATCGCCCTTCTATACCATTAGAAACAGTAGAGCCAGTAGAAGAAATAGTCAAGCGTTTTTGCACAGGGGGAATGTCACTAGGTGCATTATCACGGGAAGCTCACGAAACCCTAGCTATAGCCATGAATCGTATCGGTGGAAAATCCAACTCAGGAGAAGGTGGAGAAGACACCCTACGTTATCAAACAATTAACGACGTAGATTCAGCAGGAAAATCCACCAGTTTTGCTCATCTTCACGGATTAGTCAACGGTGATAGTGCTTGTTCAGCGATTAAACAAGTAGCTTCAGGACGTTTTGGGGTAACACCTGCATATTTGATGAGTGGTCGTCAAATTGAGATTAAAATGGCTCAAGGAGCAAAACCAGGAGAGGGAGGACAATTACCAGGACCAAAAGTTAGCCCCTATATCGCTATGTTACGTCGCTCTAAACCTGGAGTACCCCTAATCTCACCCCCACCCCATCACGATATCTACTCCATCGAAGATTTAGCCCAACTAATCTACGATTTACACCAAATTAACCCCCAAGCTCAAGTATCAGTCAAACTAGTCGCCGAAATTGGTATTGGTACAATCGCCGCAGGTGTAGCTAAAGGTAACGCAGATATCATTCAAATATCGGGACACGATGGAGGTACAGGTGCTTCACCTCTTAGCTCCATTAAACACGCGGGTACACCCTGGGAATTGGGCTTAACCGAAGTACATAGAGTCTTGTTAGAGAATCAATTACGCGATCGCGTCTTATTAAGAGTAGATGGTGGCTTTAAAACTGGTCATGACGTAGTTATGGGAGCACTTATGGGGGCCCAAGAGTACGGTTTTGGTTCAGTAGCGATGATTGCAGCAGGTTGTATCATGGCGCGGATTTGCCATACTAATAATTGTCCAGTAGGTGTAGCCTCACAACAAGAACGCTTACGTCAACGTTTTAGCGGTACACCAGCTCAAGTAGTTAATTTCTTCTATTTTATCGCTGAGGAAGTACGTCACGTTTTGGCTCATTTGGGTTATACTTCTCTAACAGAGATTATCGGTCGTGCTGACTTATTAACTACACGTAAAGACGTAAAACCGGGGAAGACTCATTCTCTTAACCTAGAAGTCTTAACCCATCTCCCCGACGTGAAAAGCGACCGCAGTTGGTTAAACCACATTAGCGTACATAGCAATGGACCTGTTTTAGACGACGAAATTCTCACTGATAACCTGATTAACACCGCTATTGCTAACCAAGGCTTTGTAACTAAAGAGTTGAATATCTGCAATACTAATCGCTCCGTCGGTACAAGAATAGCTGGTAAAATCGCCTTTGTTTACGGTGATACAGGTTTTAGTGGCGAAATAACCCTTAAATTCACAGGTAGTGCAGGTCAAAGTTTTGGCGCATTTAACCTCCAAGGAATGAGATTAATTCTCTCAGGAGAAGCTAACGATTATGTCGGTAAAGGAATGAATGGGGGAGAGATTATCATTTATCCTCCTCAACAAACTACCTTTGATAGCTCTAAAAATAGCATTATCGGTAATACCTGTCTTTATGGCGCAACAGGTGGTTATCTCTTCGCTAATGGTACAGCAGGTGAACGTTTCGCAGTGCGTAACTCCCTAGCTAAAGCAGTAGTAGAGGGAGCAGGTGACCACTGTTGTGAGTATATGACTGGTGGAGTTATCGTAGTTTTAGGACCTGTGGGACGCAATGTTGGTGCAGGTATGACAGGAGGTTTAGCTTATTTCCTTGACGAAGAAGGAGATTTTCCCGCTAAAGTTAACCCCGAAATCGTCAAAATTCAACGGGTTGTTACTTCTACAGGTGAAAAACAACTACGAGAATTGATTCAAGCTCACGTAGAAAAAACCCAAAGCCCTTGGGGTGCTAAAATACTTGCCGATTGGCAGTCTTATCTACCTAAATTCTGGCAAGTTGTACCACCATCTGAAGCCAATAGTCCTGAAGTTACAGAGGACGCAACACAATCGTTAACTTCTGTTTAAAAAATAGGGTGCTCTTAACAAGCGCCCTAGTGCAATTGGGAGAGGGATGAAATATGGCTCTCTATGAATTACCCACTGTATTTTTCAAGGCTTTTTGGAGATCGGGAATAAACACAGCATACATTCCCCGCAGATCGCCAAGCTTGAAGTCATAGGCTAGGTCTTGAGGATAGTTGTCTTCGACAAACTGCGGACGATTCGCTTTCCCTCCGTGGCACGTTAAACAACTAGATTCCACGTTGATACGACGGTAATAGCGACTTCCATTTTGTCCATCGAGGATTTCTCGCTCCCAGAAACCCATCAGTTCTGGATTTTGCTCAAACTTTGCTAAAGCAATTGTGGACTGAAGATTATCGGGGGCATGGGCAGGATTGCGATATTTACGGGCAATTTGTTTAACCTGCCAGCCGTTTTCTTGGCTGAGTTTTATGGCCTGCATTCCTACAGGACGGCAAACTTCTTTCATGGTTTGTACAGTGGGTTGCTCGGTCGTTCCTTCTAAGGTCGAAGCTAAAGTGGAACGCATCTGATCGAGATTTTCAATAGACTGAACCACCTTTGCTAGTTCAGCTGGATTCGTACTCGCCCAAGCCAATTGAGGAATCAGCCAAAGGGTAAGGGTGACTAAACCAATCAGCAAAGGGTAAAGATACTTAAACATCGTTTTATGTCCAATTAAAGTTGACAGTCATGAATTCATCAATCTTTAGAGTGGATTCTTCTAAAGTTGTTCCTTAGTCTGGTTAGTCTGAATTCCCAAGAGGCTATAAAGACCGCAAAAGCCTACTAAAGCTGTTACCAGTAGTACGCTACCCGCAACGACAATACTAATACCCAATACTGTCCCTCCGTAAAGGAACAGTCCTAGATAAAATAACACTGAAGCCAACAATAAGCGGATTAGGCGATCGAGTGAACCAACATTCGTTTTCATAGTAATAATCTCTATTTTTGAACAGTTTGAGTCAAATATTAAGTTGATAGGCTTTTAGGCAGATTTCTTCGAGATTGCTTCCTCTGCGGTTTTCCAGCCAAGAAAACTTGGCGGAAATTCTTTTAATAACCACAGTTTAGACAGTATTTTTAAGTACTATATAAAGTCACTTATCTCAAAGAAAGGGATTCTTCGAGGAAATGCTCCGATGAAAGTAGAGTTTTAAAAAACAAATGACTGAATTAGTCAACGATTTTTTTGACTTCATCTTTCACATCTTCGTTGGTGTGACGAACTTTTGCCTCAGCCTGTTTGGCTTTACCTTCTAACTGATCTTTAGGGTCGCCTGTCAGATTGCCTATGCTTTCTTGAATTTTACCTTCAATATTTTTAGCAGTTGCCTTAGCTCTATTTTTTAAACTCATGATATTCTTCTGGTGAAATTTGGGAATGATTAGATTGAGTTGAGTGAACAACTCTGTTTCTGTCTTTACTGTAATCGACGGTTGTTTGATTTCGTGATTGAATTGAATGAACTTGTATGAATTGACTGAATACGATACAAAACGTAACAAAAAATCCATTTCTTTCCTATGAACCCTAACTCAACCAGACTGCATCATCTGGCTCACTATTTTTTGTACAATTTGTACCCCAGTCACGGCTTGCCAGCCAAACAGTCCCAGCAGAATCAGATTCAGCGAAACGTGGATACTGCGAACCCAGTCATGCTTTTGCATAAAGGGAACCAACGCGGCAGACGTGGAAACTAACCCCAACATTCCTAACCCAGCAAATAGATGGGGCCCAATCACAATCTTGCCATTGTTAAAGTAGGTCACGGTGATGCCTCCGATCGCCCCCATCACCATCAGTGCTAGGAGTATGGCGCCAATTTGATGGTGGCGTAAAGCGAACCGACCCTTTACCAGTTCTTTCTTGAGATTGCCATCCGCCAAGCGCGTCCGCCGGACTTGCACACCCAGATACATCGTGTAGAGCGCAACCACCAACAAAATCCACATCGTAATTGGGTGGAAAAAGCTGAGATAGGGCTTGAAAGCGGCTAGACTGTCTGAACTCATGATGCTCATCTCCAAAGTATTTGCATATATTAAAATCATTTAATCATTCTATGGTTATTTAGTTTTGCAATGATAGATTTTGAACAATCAGATAAATCCTGCAACTGGAGAGCATATTCTGCCATAGTAGGAGAGTCTTCAATAAGCAAGCCTTCTTTATCTACCATGTAGCCATCTGTTGCTTGGCTCGATGTGCGGTCAGCTTCTTGATAAGAATAGTGACGTGGGACAGATTCAGACGGAATGATGTGCGCGTCATATTGTGGGAGAGAATTTTGAGAGTCATTTTGGTTACTCATTGTCATAGTCCTTGATAGTTTTTATTCAATATTTTGGGCGATTGTCTTAGCTCTCTCTTCTGATGCTTATAACGTACTCCATAAATAAAATGAGAAGACTGCTTGAGTAAATTAACAACTCTGGTCTTCTCTGTTATCCTAACAACCTGTTGTTTGAAATCATGTTTTAATAACGTATGAATTGTATGAATTGTCTAAAAAATATATAAATCTTGATCTTAAAAATTCATAGTCATTTGGAGGTCTAATGAAATAGAAAATAAGAAAAAAAATGCAATGGCTCTCTCGTCATTATGGGAGTAAATTGTATCGCAAGTTACAGTTTATTTCTTCTAGGGCGCAAGGCTTGCGCCCCTACATTCCTTATAAAAGATAAGTGAAAGCTTATCACTACAGGTACGGAAGATCCGTGTTAACCATATTAGTGGTAACGTTTTGGACATCGTCTAAAGATTCGAGAACATCTAGCAGTTTAAGTACAGATTGGGCTTGTTGAGGATCGCTTATTTCGATAGTATTAGCAGGTAACCAACGTAACTCTGACTCTATTACTTCAAAACCATTATTTTTTAACAGGTTGTGCAGATTTTCTAAATTACTTATCTCTGTGAAAACCTCTGCTTCATCATCAAAGATTTCGTAATTAAGAACATCAGTAGTTAAAGATATCTCTAAAAGTGCATCCTCATCGATTATCCCTGCTAATTTAACTACCCCTTGTTGACTAAACATCCAACTAACACAGCCAGTTTCTCCCAAGTTGCCCCCATTTTTAGTAAAAGCAGAGCGTAAGTCAGCAGCAGTACGATTACGATTATCGGTGAGAGCTTCAATCAGAATCGCTACTCCACCTATTCCATAACCTTCGTAGCGAATCTCTTCATAGTTACTACTATCTTCGCTTACATAAGTCCCAGTACCTTTAGCGATCGCCCTTTCGATATTCTCGTTAGGGATACCCGCAGCTTTAGCTTTATCAATAGCTGTGCGCAGTTGAAAGTTAGCGTCAGGATCTGGTAATCCTTGACGAGCAGCCACTATAATAGCTCTAGATAATTGTGTAAAAGTTTTGCCTTTTTTGGCGTCAACTCGGGCTTTTTGTCGTTTGATATTTGCCCATTTACTATGACCAGCCATAGATAGTTCTTTAGAAACGTCCTCAATTTCAACATAATAGCAAAAATTGCTAAAGTTAAAGTACAGATCAAAATTAGGTTAAAGTAGTTTTATGTTAAATTTTCTCTTAACATGGGCTTTGGCAACAATTTCCCTGGTTATCACCGCTTACATAGTACCAGGAATCACGGTAAGTAGTTTTACGGGAGCGGCGATCGCTTCTTTGGTGATTGGGTTTCTCAACGCAACAGTCAAACCGATCTTAGTTATTTTGACCTTACCTTTGACTATTCTCACTCTTGGGTTATTTTTACTGGTAGTCAATGGTATTTCCCTGTCTTTAGCGAGCTATTTAACTCCTGATTTTTTAAGTGTCAATGGCTTTTGGCCCGCGGTAATCGGTGCGATTGTTTTATCAATTATTTCTTCTTTCCTCGGGGGTTTTGCTCAAGATTTTAAAAATTGAACACCTATGGCTAGGACTACTTTTAAAAAGTGCCAAAATAGACTAGAGTTAAAAATGACTCAATATTTAATAGTATTTTCCTGCACAGTTTAATGGTAGCCACAACAGATACAATTGGTAAAATCACCCAAGTCATCGGACCTGTAGTCGATGCTCAATTTCCCAGTGGTAAATTACCCAATATTTACAACGCACTAAGAGTTAAAACTACAAATGAAGCGGGACAAGAAGTAGCTGTTACCTGTGAAGTACAACAGTTACTAGGAGATAATCAGGTACGCGCGGTAGCAATGAGTACTACTGATGGTTTGGTTCGCGGTATGGACATTATTGATACAGGAGCACCTATTAGTGTTCCCGTCGGGAAAAAGACTTTAGGACGTATCTTTAACGTTTTAGGAGAGCCAGTCGATAATAAAGGACCTGTAGAATACGAGGAAATCTCACCAATTCACCGTCCTGCTCCTAAATTAACCGATTTAGAAACCAAACCTACAGTTTTTGAAACAGGAATTAAAGTAATCGACCTGTTAACCCCCTATCGTCGTGGTGGGAAAATTGGTCTATTCGGTGGAGCTGGAGTAGGCAAAACCGTAATTATGATGGAATTGATTAATAACATCGCTATTAACCACGGTGGGGTGTCAGTGTTTGGCGGTGTTGGAGAGCGTACCCGTGAAGGAAACGACCTCTACAACGAGATGATCGAATCCAAAGTAATTAACGAAGAGAATCTTAGTGAGTCTAAAATTTCTCTAGTCTATGGTCAGATGAACGAACCACCAGGAGCGAGAATGCGTGTAGGATTATCCGCATTGACCATGGCTGAATATTTCCGCGATAGTAACAAACAAGACGTATTGCTGTTTATTGATAATATCTTCCGTTTTGTCCAAGCGGGTTCTGAAGTATCTGCGCTATTAGGACGTATGCCATCGGCGGTAGGATATCAACCAACTCTCGGTACTGACATGGGAGACCTCCAAGAAAGGATTACTTCTACTAAAGAAGGCTCGATTACCTCAATTCAAGCTGTATATGTCCCCGCGGACGACTTAACCGACCCCGCCCCTGCTACTACCTTTGCTCACTTAGATGGTACAACGGTGTTGTCTCGTGGTTTAGCTTCCAAAGGAATCTATCCCGCAGTAGATCCCCTCGGCTCTGCTAGTACTATGCTACAACCTAATATCGTTGGTGAAGAACACTATCAAACCGCTCGTGCAGTTCAATCGACCTTACAAAGGTATAAAGAACTACAAGATATCATCGCGATTCTAGGTCTAGATGAACTATCCGAAGAAGACCGTTTAGTGGTAGATCGGGCTCGTAAAATTGAACGCTATCTCTCTCAACCTTTCTTCGTAGCTGAAGTATTTACAGGATCTCCTGGTCAATATGTGACCCTCGAAGAGACTATCAAAGGGTTTAACATGATTCTCTCAGGAGAATTAGATAAATACCCGGAACAGGCTTTCTATCTGGTGGGAAGTATTGACCAAGCGATCGCTAAGGGAGAAAAACTCCTCAATGGTTAATATCTAAAACTTACAAGGAAGCTAATTCAGGCTTCCTTTTTTTAAGTTTTGTATCAGTGGTGAACAAAATCAGTAAGAGATGTTATTCTAAGAGTAGAAGCAATTATCAAGCTTCTCCTGGCAGATTGAACAGGCAGTTTGATCAAGAAGAGGTAAGAAAGCTGTTTAAATCTACGTCTGTCTCGTTAAAACCAAATAACAGCAACTCAAAAATATCTTATATTTCCTAAAATGGTAATCAGGGAGTCAAAAGACTGTAAACTCAGTTATACTCCGAATAGTATTAAGTAAATCAGGAAATCCCTAGGTTAATTAAATCGGGTTGCTGTTATTTTTTGGAATATGGGAAGAATAAATCATGAAAGTTGAACTCAAAGCCGTTTTAAGCGATAGCCACCTTAACGCTAAACAACCAAGTTGTCAACGTCAATTAGAAATCAGTATTAATGTTAATGCTGAAGCAATACAAGAGAACCATTTACCATTGAATCTTTGTTTGGTAATCGATTATAGTGGTTCAATGCGAGGAAAACCCCTAGAAAAAGTTAAGCAAGCAGCTATCGATATTATCTCTAAACTCAATCCGGGAGATAGAATATCAGTAGTAGGTTTTAACCATCAAGCTAAAGTAATTATACCTTGTCAAGGTCTAGAAACCCTCTCAGTAGTAGAGCAAGCGATCGCAGATTTAAAAGCAAATGGTGGAACAGCTATAGATGAAGGGCTAAAATTAGGTATCCAAGAAATCGCTAACGGTAAAAATAATCGTATTTCTCAGCTCTTTTTACTTACCGATGGAGAAAACGAACATGGAGACAATCAAAGATGTCTTAAACTAGCCGAATTAGCCTCAGGTTATAACATTACCATCAATACTCTCGGTTTTGGTAGTCATTGGAATCCCGATGTTTTAGAAAAAATAGCCGATCGCGCAGCAGGTACACTCTGTCACATCGAAGAACCAGAACAAGCGCTCAGAGAATTTCAACGCTTATTTACCAGAGTTCAATCTGTCAACTTTACCAACGCTTATCTACTGTTGGAGTTACATCCCCAAGTGCGTTTAGCGGAGATGAAACCACTAGCGCAAGTATCCCCAGAAACTATAGAATTAACTATAGAAGAAATAGCAGGTTTATATACAACTCGTTTGGGGGATTTAATGAGAGATGTACCCCGAGTCCTCCTCGCTAACCTCTACCTCCATAGCTTATCCGTAGGAGAAATAACCGTCGCTCAGGTACAAATACGCTATGATGATCCTATCTCAGCCTCAGAAGGGTTATTATCAGAGCAGATACCAGTAACCGCAATAGTACAAGATACTTATCAAGCAGCACCATCGGCAAGCGTCGAGAAGTCGGTTTTAGCTTTAGCTAAATATCGTCAAACTCAATTAGCTGAGAAAAAACTCCAAGATGGCGATCGCCGTGGCGCCGCTACTTTATTACAAACTGCAGCCAAAACTGCTATACAATTGGGTGATAAAGGTGGGGCTACTGTTCTACAAAATAGCGCTACAAGATTACAAGCAGGGGAAGAACTCTCAGACGCCGAACGTAAGAAAACCCGTATGGCGGCAAAGACTCAATTACAATAGTAAGTAAGATTATCCACACATTCCTAGAAGGGTTAATTGTGTGGATAACTAGTGATTACAGATACTTTTCTATAGTATTAGCTAAAGTTGTTTTCGGGACAGCACCTACCACTGTATCTACTCTTTGACCACCCTTAAATAATATTAAAGTTGGTATGCTACGAATACCATATTGAGTAGCTGTATTGGGGTTCTCATCGGTGTTGACTTTAACTACTTTTACCTGTCCATCGTATTGTTCGGCAATTTCTTCGACTACAGGTGCAACCATTCTACAAGGTCCACACCAAGGGGCCCAGAAATCTACTAATACAGGTAAATCACTGTCTAATACTAATTCTTTAAAATTTTCATCTGTAACGGGAGTTGCTCCTGACATACTCACAAATCCTTTAATTAAATCTAGGGTTTTTTCTTTTGACGTTGCTTTATCTTATCATTTTTCGGTATTTAGCATACTTAAAATGTCTTAACCTGGCGATCGCCTATTCTTAACAATCAAAAAAAAGAAACGCCCGGAACAAATCCGAGCGGGGTGTGGTGTGAGGAGTGAACGGAAACATTCGTTCCCGCCATCTCTATTGTAATGTAAAATTTGAGAAATTAGGGGATCTAGACTCAGAAATTTTGCTTAACTTAATACTTCCTCAAAATTATTAACTCGACGAATGTTTAAAACATCACTCATATTCTTAATTTGGTTGGTGGTGTTTTGTAATTGTCCTCGGGTAAGTACCTCTATTTTTAAATTAATAATTGCTGTGTTACCAGGACAAATCTTAACACCAGTATTGCGCACATTAATGTTATGATCGCTCAAACGAGAAAGAATATCTCTTAAAACACCCACGCGATCGATTACTTCGATCGCTAAATCCACAGGATAAGTTGGAGATCGTCCCTGATCATTAACATTATTCCACTCTACAGGAATCAGGCGATCGCCTTCTACTCCCTCTAAGTTGGGACAATTTTGATTATGAATCGCTATTCCCCTAGCATTTCTCGTCACCACTCCGATAATTTTCTCATCTGGTAGAGGTTGACAACAACCAGCTAAATGATAGAGTAACCCTTCTACTCCTAAAATTGGTGACTGTTTAGTCAGAGGAGATACGGGAATCTTTTTAGGAGATTCAATCATTACCCTATTACTTAACTCCTCTTCAGGTTTATTAATATCCTGTTGAGTTTTAGCTGCTTCCCGAAGACGATTAACCACGTTACTAACGGTAACTTCACCATAACCTATAGCTGCGAGTAAATCTTCTACCTTTTGATAGTTACAGCGTTGGGCTACATTGTGCATCGTTGTTGATTTGAGTAAAGCTTCTAACCCTCCTTTCCCTAATTCTTTTTCTAATAATTCTTTACCTCTAGCGGTATTTTCTTCACTATGCGATCGCTTATACCATTGACGGATACGGTTACGCGCGGTAGATGTCGCCACAAAGTTTAACCAATCTAGACTAGGATGACTATTTTTACTAGTGAGAATTTCCACTATATCCCCATTATTGAGGGTTGAGTCTAAAACTGACCAGCGTCCGTTAATTTTTACTCCCTTGATATGGTTACCTATTTCCGTATGGATACGATAAGCGAAATCTACAGGAGTCGCACCCCTAGCTAAGACTACCACATCTCCTTGGGGAGTAAAAACATAGACTTCGTCTTCAAAGAGATTATCTCTGAGACTATCTATATATTCTTGTGCATCTTTGAGATCATGTTGCCATTCTAATATCTGTCTCAACCAGGTAAACTTCTCATCATCAGAAGTTGGTTGGGTTTGACTGTTACCACTTTCTTTATACTTCCAGTGGGCAGCAATACCGTATTCTGCTATGTGGTGCATTTCCTCTGTGCGAATTTGTACCTCTAGAGGACGTCCATTTGAGCCTACTACCGCTGTATGTAGAGATTGATAGCGATTAGGTTTAGGTAACCCAATATAGTCTTTAAAACGTCCTGGAATTGGTTTATAGGTATCATGGACAATGGCTAAAGCGCGATAACATTCATCGTTAGTTTTCACAATCATACGCAATCCCGCGATATCATAGATTTCGCTAAATTGTTTTTGTTGACGCTGCATCTTTTGATAGATACCATAGAGATGTTTAGGACGTCCTTTAATTTCTACTACTTCTATTCCCGTTTTCTGGAGACGTTCTTTGAGTATTTGGGTAACTTTTTCGATTCTTTCCTCGCGATCGCCTCTTTTTTCAGCTATATAGCTTTGTACCTCTCTATATTCTGTGGGTTCGAGATATTTAAAGGCTAAATCTTCTAATTCCCATTTTAAAGTTCCTATCCCCAAGCGATTAGCCAAAGGAGCAAAAATTTCCCTCGTTTCTAGAGAAATAATCTTTTGTTTTTCTGGACTTAAATGCTCCAGAGTGCGCATATTATGCAATCTATCCGCTAATTTAACCACAATGACGCGGATATCTTTTGCCATTGCTAGAAACATTCGTCGGAAATTTTCCGCTTGTCTTTCTGTTTTACTAGAAAACTCTAATTTTCCTAGCTTAGTAACCCCTTCTACTAATTGACGTACTTGTTCTCCAAACCTACTCTCTATTTCTTCTAGAGTAACTTCTGTATCTTCTACTACATCATGGAGAAATCCTGCGGCGATCATCGCACTATCTCCCCCTAAATCCCTCAGTAACCCTGCTACTGCTACTGGGTGCATAATATAGGGCTCTCCGGATTTACGTTTTTGATCTTTATGCAATTCGTAAGCAAATTGAAAAGCTTGACAAATTAGTCGATTATCTTCATGATTATAATGTTGGTCATCCCCGTCGTTAGTTATCAAGCATTCTTGTAACCATTGAGGTAACTGAAAGAAACTAGGATCAAACTCTTTTAAAGTGGCGTTACTCATAGATCATCGAGCAGCTGGTTATGTGAAAATTGTTAAACAAAGTATTTAAAGTCTTTGCCTATAATTGTAACTTAATTTTCCAAAAATGTTAGATAAATCACAATCACCCTCAGCTTATCAAGAGTTACAAAAGTTACTTGATAAATTAAAGAAAAATTTAAGCAATGGCATCAATTATCCCGAACAAATAACAGAAATTGACCAGATCTTACCATTATTGCTTAATTCTACGACAGAAGAACAAGTATCTCTAGTCACAGAAATACACCGAGAGTTAAGATTATTAAAAACAGAGTTACTCTTTCTCTCGGCGCTTAAAAATAGTGCTAAACAAACTAGTAAAATACAAGCTATTCAAGAACGTTTAACTAAAATTAGCGGTTTTACTGAGTTACTATCTTAATCTAGGTTTTTTCCTTTTTTACTACGAAAATACTAAACTCAATTAGTATGTTCATGAAGATAGAGGTTACGTGGAGCTTTTTTGGGGAATAGCGATCATATTCCGTACTCATATGATCATCAAATTACTTATTCTTTAACAATTCAATAAATTCGTCCACATCTAAGTCTGCTTGTCGAATAATAGCTCGGAGAGTTCCTTTATCAAGATGTTTATGATTTGGAACTACTACTTCAGCAAAAGGTTCATCTTTACATAGAATAATATGACTCTCCTGGGTAAATAATTACTTGTCTCATGTACAATTTATAAATGAATATTTAGCTACTTTGATCATAACATGGAAAAATGCGATCGCCTCTAGTTTGGGTTGACAAGGTAAACGCAACCTAAACCTTATAGCTAAGGCTGATTCTAGATATTTGTAGAAATAAATTATAGAAGTCAGGGAATAATTTTATTAATCTTTTTTGTCAAAGTCCCGCTAATTGTTAATTTAATTAACGTTATTTAGACAATTTGTCTTGCTATTTGTCCTAATTTTTTATATTATTTAAGAGGTAATAAGTATTCTTAAATTAAATTCAAGCAAAAATGAGTAGATTAACAGTAAAAACAGACAAAAATACGGGGGGGGGTAGCCTAACCTCTAGAAAGTTAAAGTTTTCTCTCATCTCCGCCACCGCCCTTGGTTGTTTATTGATTCAGACCCAACCAAGTAACGCCCAGGATTGGGAACTGACTCAAACCTTTCTTAATCCTACCCCAGAAGATTTTAACAGATTCGGATCCTCAGTAGGAATTAGTGGGAATTTAGCTCTAATTGGTACTCCGTTAGACAACACAAGTGATACTAGTATTGGGGCGGCTTACCTGTTTAACACCAATACGGGAGATTTGCTGCAAACCTTCCTCAATCCTACCCCAGAAGATTCTAACAATTTCAGCTACTCAGTAGGAATTAGTGGTAATTTAGCTCTAACTGGTACTCCAAATTATAACACAGCTGCCACTAGTAGTGGGGCGGCTTACCTATTTAACAACAATACGGGAGATTTGCTGCAAACTTTTCTTAATCCTACCCCAGAAAATAGTGACCAATTCGGCTACTCAGTAGGAATTAGTGGTAATTTAGCTCTAATTGG